>CAILFU010000167.1 GCA_903833595.1 uncultured Pseudomonadota bacterium | reverse complement strand
TTCCACCTCCTCAAATTTAACGACAGATAATCCAAGCGCCAAGTACTTAACCGCTGCCTTATACAAATTTGTCAGCTTACCCAATTACAAATCTCTGCAAGCGCCTATTCATGAGGCATGCATTAGCAATCATATCAAAGGCACATTGCTACTTGCCGAAGAAGGGATTAACGGCACAATCGCCGGTTTAGCAGAGGATGTACAGCGCTTATTGGCATTTTTACGCAATAACACGATATTTGAAAATCGTTTTGCTGATTTAGAACACAAAGAATCTTTTGCGAGTGAGCATCCTTTTTACCGGATGAAAGTGAAACTCAAGAAAGAAATTGTAACGCTGGGCGTGCCTGGCGTAAGCCCAACCAAACAAGTCGGCACTTACGTCAAACCAGAAGACTGGAATGCACTCATTTCTGACCCAGATGTCATTTTAATTGATACTCGCAATAGTTATGAGGTTGATATTGGTACGTTTAAAGGCGCCATCGATCCAAAAACCACTACTTTTCGTGAGTTTCCTGAATATGTGGCTGAACACTTTGATAAAACCAAACATAAGAAAGTGGCTATGTTTTGCACCGGTGGCATTCGGTGTGAAAAAGCTTCGTCTTATATGATGGATCAGGGGTTTGAAGAGGTTTATCACTTGCAAGGTGGTATTTTAAAATACCTAGAAACAGTACCAGAAGCGCAAAGTATGTGGCAAGGCGAGTGTTTTGTATTTGATCAGCGTGTGGCCGTTAAACACAACTTAGAGGTGGGTGAATTTGATCAATGCTATGCCTGTCGGCATCCACTTTCACCCAGTGAAATGCAAAGCCCACAATATAGCGCTGGTATTTCTTGTCCTTACTGCTATGACAAAATATCTGAAGATAAACGTGCCCGCCTCATCGAACGCCAAAAACAAGTAGTGCTAGCTAGACAACGTGGTGAAGTACATATCGGTGAAAAGCAAAAAGATTAATTAGGCTATTTACGCCCGAGCAATACAAACGTTTCAACAACGCCCTTACCTTTGACTTCCACGTTATATTTTTCTGAAAAAATATAGGTATCTTGAAGCATCTGCTGGGTTTGCCGTGTTACTTGAATGAAATTGGGTTTGCATGTATTTTCCATACGGCTCGCCAAATTAACGGTGTCACCCCATAGATCGTAACTAAATTTGGTACTGCCAATAACCCCTGCGACCACTGGCCCAGTGTGTATGCCAATACGCATATTTAAATCTAAGCCTGCATTAACTGCCACTTCTTTTAATGCACCGTTCATCTCTAAGGCCATGGCAGCAATTCGATGTGCATGATTATCACACGCTATCGGCGCACCAGAAATCACCATATAGGCATCGCCTATGGTTTTAATTTTTTCTACCTGGTACTTTTCTGCAAGTTGGTCAAACCTTAAAAAAACTTGAGAAAGCAAATCAATTAATTGAGTCGGCGGCATCTTTTCTGATATTTCTGTAAAGTTGACTAAGTCAGCAAACATTACCGTCACTGCATCATAATAATCTGCAATTCGCATGTCGTTTTCTTTAAGTCTGGCGGCGATGGGCGCTGGCAAAATGTTCAGCAATAGTTTCTCTGACCTGGCTTGCTCCAGCCCTAATGAGACCATGACACGTTCTTTTTGTGTCTGAAAATAGCGCAACACCCCATACAATATTGAAGCCGTGCCGGTTATATTCATCAAGAAAAAAGTGTCTTTTATGTCGTCTGGAATCGGCATAGCATTACCAGCAAAGTAATAATTGAGCTTCCATGAAATAAACGCTAACCCAACAAAAAGTAAGAACCAAGGGCTTGATTGGCGAGTGCCAAGAATCATCAGTGCGCCCACTGGTGCTAAGATTGCCCAAATCGCTACGCCACTCGATGCGGCAAATCCCCCAATAGCCCATTGCATAAAAAATGGCATCACCAGCAACATCACAAGTTGGGTAAAGGTAAAGTATTCAAAGTGCTTGTATCGATAAAATAAGAACAGGCTAAGGTAAGAAATGACCAAGTACACATAGGGTACTGCTGCAATCATGGCATAAGCTTCGCCTAAGCTAGAAAGCGTGTATATCCAGAAAATGCAAACAAGACTCTCTGCCAGTACAAGTAATGACAGAATGGATTTACCTAATGATTCTGGCGTAGGA
>CAILFU010000166.1 GCA_903833595.1 uncultured Pseudomonadota bacterium | reverse complement strand
CTATACCCTGGCATTTTTACAGGCGGTGGTAGGCAGGCCTTGCCCGCTGGTGCTCGGTCATGATTTACGTCCGAGCAGCCCACGGATGGCAGCAGCCTGTGCTACGGCGATGCGGGATGCGGGCTATACGGTGATCTACGCCGGCGCGCTACCGACACCGGCACTGGCTTACTATGCGGCGACGCTGGATGCGCCGTGCTTGGTGGTGACCGGCAGCCACATCCCGTTTGATCGTAATGGTCTCAAGTTTTACCGGGCCGATGGCGAGATTAGTAAGGTCGATGAAGCCGCCATGCGGGCGGTGGTGGTCCATGTGCCGACTGAAATGACGCCGTTGACGCTCGGCACCCCTGACACCCGCGCCCGCGCCGCTTATGTGCAACGCTATTTGAAGTTCTTTGGTGGCCAAGTGCTTGCCGGTCAGCGCATCGCGGTGTATGAGCATTCGAGCGTGGCGCGCGATGTGCTGCGTGAGATTTTACAAGGCTTAGGGGCAGAGGTGTTATCGCTGGGGCGGACCGATACCTTTGTACAGATTGATACCGAGGCGGTACGTGTAGAAGACGTAGCCCAGGCCAAGCTGTGGGCAAATGAATATGCCTTTGATGCGATCCTCTCGACAGACGGCGATGGCGACCGACCGTTAATTGGCGATGAAACAGGGGCATGGCTGCGCGGGGATATGGTCGGGGTATTATGCGCACAATCTTTAGCGGCGAATGTGGTGGTGACGCCGGTGAGTAGTAATACGGCAGTGGAACTGTGCGGCGCATTTAAACAAGTCATGCGCACCCGCATCGGTTCCCCGTACGTGATTGCAGGGATGGAGGATGCCCAGTCAGCCCCTAGTACACAGGATAATCAAGTCGTGGTGGGTTATGAGGCGAATGGTGGGTTTTTATTAGGCAGTGACGTCGTGCGGGGCGGTCAGACGCTCACGGCGCTGCCGACGCGCGATGCGGTGCTGCCGATGTTGGCGCTGTTGTGTCTAGCGCGTCAACAAGGCACTGCCCTGTCGCAGCTAAGTCACGCCTTACCGGCACGCTATACGGCGAGCGACCGGATAGCCAACTTTGCCAGTGCATTGAGTTTAGCACTACTGACTCGTTTCAGTGACGATTTAGCCCAAGCCGCAGCGCTATTAGCCCCCGATGCGGGCGAGGTGGTGAACGTCAATACAGTGGATGGTTTGCGCTTACGTTTTGTGAATGGCGACATTGTGCACCTACGCCCCTCGGGCAATGCGCCGGAATTACGTTGTTATGCGGAGGCCGACACCACGCTACGCGCGGTGCAACTCTGTACGGATTGTTTGCAACGCTTGTCTGGTTTTAACGCAGCGTTAACTAGCCTTTAAGCGGTTTTACGTAAATTGGCGGGGGCGATTTGCATCTGCGCCACTTTACCCATGAGCTCGATGAAGACCATGGCGCGATTGTCGCCACTTTGCATTTGGTAGACGGCTTCTAGGCCGGCAAACGGGCCGTCCACCACCCGCAACACCTCACCCTGATGAAAGAGCCGTTCAGGGGCTGTCGCGAGCCCCGCTTGCTGCGCCTGAAGTAGTGCGATGAGGCCCGCATCGATTTTAGCGGGGGTGCTACCAAAGGTGACCAAACCAGAGACGCCGATGGTAGAACGTATGGGTGCCCAGTTCTGGCCATGGCGGCTGTTGTCTAGGCAGATAAATAAATAACGCGGAAATAACGGCTCTTCCACCACATTCAAACGCCCCCGCCCTAGCTTCTCCAGGGTGATCATGGGCAGGTAACATTGGTAGCCCTGCTGCGCTAAATTGGTGAGGGCGCGCTGCTCTTGGCGCGGCTTGGTGTGGATGACGTACCAGTTGTTGTTGGACGGATTCTCCGCCACGCCCTCATCCACCATCGTTGCCACCATTTAGGCGCCGCGGCGTAGGTAGCGGCGCAGTAAGCTCATGCGCTCGGCGGACGCCGGGTCTAGACTGGCGCGTGCTGAGGCTTCCTTAAAGAAGGCTAGTAGTATGCCGATAAAGAAGGCCATCATAGTGGCTAAGATGACGATGAGCGCACGTTTTGGTTTAGACTTCTTCTCGGGCATCAGCGCCTTATCCACTACTTGGATTAGGGAAGCATCTTTGGCTTCATCAATCTTAGCGATTTCAAACTGTTTAGATAAGAGCTCGAACAAGGTTTCTTGGTATTTGAATTCACGGGTTTTACGCAAGAACTCTAGGCCGGTTTCTGGGAGCTTGCCGGTCGGTACTTTGATGTCACTGCCGGCTGAATTCGCCTCTAGCTTGGCCAATTGCGCGCGCAAACCGACAATCACTTGCTGAATTTGACGGTAATCTGGGTTCTGTGGGGTGGCAAAGGCGCCCATGGCGGCTAACTCCACCTCTTTGGCAGCAATTTGCGCACGCACATTGGCGACCGCTTCAATGATGGCGCCGCCTTGTTTTTCTAATTGAATCAAGCCGGTACGCTCTTGGGTTTGCTTGAGGGCGTTTTCTGCGGCATCTAAATTTGCACGAGACCCTTTTAACTGCCTCTCAAAGAACAAGCGTTTACGTGAGGCTTCGGTCACGGCGAGCGTACTATTTAAGCGATCCAATTCCTCGACGTAGGCATTGGCGATGGTGGCGGCAAATTGCGGATCTTTATCGGAATACTCGATGGTGATAAAGCCATCCTTACCACTGGCAATCACGGTGCTGCCTTCCAATGCTTTACGGGTCGCCTCCATGGTCTTCGCTTCCCATAAGGTTTGCAAGTCAAAGCGCTTAATTAAGACATCGGCAATGGTGCGACTTTTAAGCATGCCGATGTGCAAGTCATTCGGGCCTTTAATGCCGGCAGCACCGCCGGCCAAGCCGGCTAAGCCACCCAATTGACCGAGCAACATACTGGCCATGGATGAACCCTGTTGCGGCGGCAAAATCACCGTTTTAGCGGTAAAAATAGGCGGTTGCAGTAAGGCGTAGACCACCGCCAACACCGCCACTACTAAGGTGAGCTTGATGATGAAGCGGTTGTGCTTGGCGATGACCAAGAGCAAGTCCATCAGGTTAATTTCGTCATCGTCCATGGGTGCTTGCGTTGGGTTGGTTTGATTTTGCATGGTCGGCTACTCGTTAAAACACGCCTATGGTTTTCATACTGGCGACGCCAATGGCAAACTGGTAAAAGATTTGCGTCCAGTCTCTAAGGTCTTTGGTGAGGTTGTAGCGCTCCAATTTCTCGGGGACGACAATGGTGTCACCTGGCATAGCTTTACGGCCACTAAAGCTACCACTGCCAAACATCGAGCCGCCTTGACGTTTACTAAACACCAGACCATCGGCACGAATCAGATAGACTTCAGACTCATCACCATCACGGGTGGGGCCACCGGCCTTATCCAAATACTCGCTGACGGTTTGACCTTTTCTGAAAATAAAGGCATTTTGGTTATACACCGTGCCCATGACGCTGACGGTCGATGGCATGGAGGGGATATACAAGTGATCGCCATCTTCCAATGGCAAGTCGGGCAGGTTTTTAAGCTCGACGGCATATTCAGGCATTTCTAGCACAATACGGCCTGAGGCTCTGACTCTTTTCATCTTAGCGACCAAGGCATCTTGGGCTGCAGCTTCTGCCATGGCGGTGTCTGAGGCTTCTTTCGATAAGGCGGCAGAAGAACGTCTTGCCGCCGTGCGTTGCACCTCTGACTCCATTTGTACGACCATTTCATCTAGACGTTTTTGCTGAAGCTTACGCGTCGCTTCACGGGTAAACTCACTGCCAATCAAGAATGCCTCTGGTGAAAGACCGCCAACACGCTCAACCAATTGGCGCAAGGTCTCACCCGGCAATGTCTGATATAAGCCAGGACTTGCCAATTCACCCTCTAAAATCACAAAGTTATTACGTTTCGCAATCGGTGATTGAATATCGTCTTTAGAGAACAGCGTAATGACGTCGCCTGGTTGCAAAAGTAAATTTTGCTCAGGATCGTTCAACATCGCTTTGCCTAAATTAAGCGGAATCAACCGGGTGGTCAGTTCTTTTCGATCCAAGCGCTCGATAGCGGCATAATCCCAATTAATTTCTGCCACCTTATTTTGTACATGCGCCCGCAATGAAGAGGCATCGGTATCAATCATCAACTTATCTTGTTGATTCTGTTGATTCTGCTGATTCTGTTGATTCTGTTGATTCTGTTGATTCTGTTGATTCTGCCTAAACCAGTTATTGTTGTTTAATTCAGCCTTTTGGTTTTGCTTGAACCAGTCAATATCATTGGTCTGTGTGGATTGGTTTTGTCTCACCCAGTAACTATCGGTTAACAAGGCGGCTTTATTGGGAATAATATCCGTGATACGTAAGCCTTCTTTCCAAGGATGGCGACCGGCGTATAAGCCGGCCACATTACCGCGCAAGGTCACCGCATTGTCAAAACTGGCAGAAATGCTGCGCACCGTCACCAAGTCACCGTCTTGCAGCGGCTTGGCTAGGCCTGCGCTGTCCAACTGAAACTCGTCCATTTTGCGCACTTCGTGATCGAATATACGCTCTACCCTGACTTTCTGCCCCGCCGCCACGTTGGTTAACCCACCGGCTAAACTCAAGACACTGGCTAAGGTCTCATTGTCTTTTAATTCGAAAATCGCTGGGGTATTGACGCTACCTGCTACCGCCGCCATGGCGCCTATGGTAGGAATATAAATCACGTCGCCGGAGAGTAACTGCACATCTTTAGACTTATCACCTTTGAGCAACAAATCGTACATATCAAACTCGGTTAATACTTTACCGCTACGTTTTAATTGGATGTGACGCATAGACCCTTTGGCTGATGGGCCGCCAGAGGCAAATATCGCGTTAACTAAGGTGCTCAAAGAACTCACCGTGTAATTGCCTGGGCGCGCCGCTTGACCGACGACAAACACTTGAATCGAGCGTAACTTGCCGAGCGACACGTCTAACTCAAAATTCTTAAACATTCTGCCAATCGCCGACTTTAAGTGTGCATTCAAGTTTTGGTAACGCACCCCGACCACACTTAGTTGACCGACTTTAGGCAGGTTAATCATGCCGTTACGATCTACTATTACACTTTGATTGGCTTCTACCTGACCCCATACATGCACCAACAACTCATCGCCTGGACCCACGATGTAATCTGGTGTAACCGGGATGTTATTGACAGGTGAAAACGTATCAGGTGCTTGACGAAACAGTTCATACCCATACATGGGTAGCGGTTGGCCGACTGAGTGCGCAACAAAATCTTGGAACTCACTCTTAAACTGCGCTTCATCAGGCGCGGCGATGCGGTCTTGTACGGCAGGCTCGGTAGCATTTATTTTTTTACCGCGCAATTGATCTGGCGAATTGATGTTAGTCGTCGTCGGCTGCGCAGTTTGTGGATCGCCCGCTTGTGCGGCGGCATCGTTAGCAATTACACTCAATAAAGAAGGTGACATCGATAAGCCTGCGCCTCCTATAGAGGGTGCAGCAATCGCGGCGTTCACTAATCCCAACCCTAGCAATACGCTCAATAGCAAGCCTACACTTTTTTTACCCATGTTCATCATTAAAGCCGCTCATTATGTCTAAGTTGTCAAAAATTCTAGCAGAAAAACACATTATTGCCCAAGATTGTACTATAAGTCCGCTCACTGCCATGCGTTTTAATCAAGCCCGTTGAATTTAGTGTTATCAATGTATGGAAGGTAGATAAAATTACTTAATTACGCTATGGTTACATATTAGTTACATTTTTACATCAACAGTGCAACTAAGGTTTAATCCATCTTTATTTATGAAGCCTCGCCTATGCTCAGCTCTAAAAGCAAACTCTCAATTTACCTGCTGACCCTTTTATTATTGGTTGCTACCTTATTAGGCTATTACTTTAAAGCAATCCCTCATTATGCCAATATAGAATTTATCAACACTAAAAATGTTGAGGTTCACCTTCTATTTCAAGCGAACCTGAACAAAGAAATTTGCCAAGAAAACCTCGGCATCACAAGCAATGAATTGTTTGCCTTCTGCCCCAATTGCCTTATCAAACAACAGCAATGCTTGAGCACTCTGAACGCAAAACAGCAAACACTGTTGCTCTCAGATACGCCCGTCTCCTTTCCTACCCTACGTTTACATGATGGTATCGTCAGCTACCAGTCGGCAGATCCTCAGCTGGCACTCATTGCGTGCTTGACAGAAGAAGCCTCCTCGACAAACTTTGAGCATCATCTTCAATGTATCCCTAGCAACACTTTACGGCCAATTGCCTCTACTGTTAATTTCAATTTTTGGATTGACTTATTTGAAATCAGCTTAGTCCTTGCAACTGCCATTATTGCTAGCTGGTTTATTTGTTACATCATATTGCGTTATGAAAACCTGCATGCGCATTTAAGTCACGATCATACTCAATCAGGGATACAGAAATTTCACAGCATACCCACACCACGCATTGGAGGTGTCGCTATATTGGCTGGCTTACTCGCTGCCACGGCCTTAGAAATTACATTTCATACCATCAGTCCGCCCATCAGTGATGGATTCAGCTTTTTTATTATTGCCAGCCTACCGGTGTTTTTTGGTGGCATTATCGAAGATGTTACAAAGAATGTAGGCGTCACACAACGCCTGCTCTTTTCCATGCTGTCTGCTGCCATCGCGATATGGCTAATAGGTGCCACCATCAACCGTACGGGCATTCCATTAGTGGATAGCGCACTACTTTGGGTGCCATTCGCTATCGCCTTAACCACACTCGCCATTAGTGGCGCTTGTAATGCTATGAATATTATTGATGGCTATAACGGCTTATCAAGTGGCTATGCTGTCATCGCGCTCACTGCTATGAGTAGCATCGCTTATCTAGTCAATGATCACACAGTGATAGTCGTGAGTATCGCGATGCTGGGTAGCTTACTAGGCTTTATGGTGTGGAATTGGCCGCACGGCAAAATCTTTATGGGTGATAGTGGTGCCTATCTACTCGGCTTCACCTTGGCAGAACTTGCGGTGTTACTCCTTTACCGCAACCCTAGCGTGTCACCATGGGCGGCATTCAGCTTGCTCGCCTACCCAGTATTTGAAACACTGTTCTCAATGTTTAGACGCAAATTTATAAATAAAGCCAAAACTGGCGAACCCGATGCGATGCATTTACATCAACTCATTTTTATCAAAATTCTTCGGGGCCACGTCATCACTGACCCAGTAAAGATGACCGAAAAGAATAGTGCCGTCGCGCCCTTTATATGGATACCGGCTAGTATCAATGCCATCCTCGTTCTGCTTTTTTGGCAGCGCACTGCAATTTTATTGCCTTTATCCATTGTGGGTTGCGTGCTCTATGTAATTGTTTATTACAAGCTGATATCATTGCGCGATTAGCTCAGCGATATCGATACCCTTATTCATGACCCAAGCAACACCCCTTAGCACACTTGTCAGGCAGACACTGCAACCATTGGCTTTGCTTGGCATAGTTGCCATTGGCTGGCCTAACATCAGCCTAGCTGAGGAGGAATACGTCTTCCCACTCGGACCAGACCATACGCCCACGACACTGCGCATGAGTCAGGCGATGGCTAATCCACCCGTTTACGCGCCACAAACCTACATTACACCCAGCCCCACTGCGATACGCATGACTTATGAATCACTCAGCCTGCTGGGTGGGGAAAAAATGGGTATGCTAGGGGCTGATTTACTCGTCAGCGTCAACGATCATCTACGTCTAGGCGTAGGGACTTACGGCGCACTACGTGGTGAACGTGGCGGCTTCATTACCTTAGGCGTTGAAGGCGAACTACAACAACGCATCAACGCATCATGGATGAGTCATGCCGGCTTATTTGTTGGTGCAGGCGGCGGGCATGGCAGTAATGCTTTATCCGGCGGTGGACTCATGTTACGTGGTGACTTAGGTGTCACCTACCAAAGCAAAGGTTACGGCAATATCGGCTTTGGCGTCAGCCATGTGCGCTTTCCTTCTGGTGACGTTACTAGCACTCAGCCCTATATACAATATGAATATCCGTTTAATAGCTTGCTCGTTGCAGGCTGGCCTGATGCACCGACACTAGATCGTAGTGTCCGCCTAGACCCCGTACAAGCGAGTGCCAATGAATTTGGCTTGGTGGGCCGCCATTATCAATTTGCCTCATCCGCAGTGCGTGATAATGGCCAACCACAGACCAGTAGCATGCAATTAGTGGGTGTGGAATGGTTATCTTATCTTAACGAGCGCTGGTTTCTTAAAGTTGAATCTGAAGGCGCCATGGGTGGTGAAAACAATGGCTATATGCAAATCCTGCTGGGTGGTGGTTATCGCCTGCCCATCACCAGAAGCACCTCGCTCAAACTACACGTTGCCGCAGGCCCAGCAGGCGGTGGTGGAGCCGATACTGGGGGTGGTTTACTGCTCGATGCCGGACTCGGATTACAACAAAATATTAGCAAAAACCTGGCCATTGAATTATTGGCTGGCGGCGTGACGGCCCCGTCACACAGTTTTGAAGCCCTCAACCTCGCCTTAAAATTTAACTACCAGTTTGGCCTGCCTGACGTTTCTTCATCGGCAATCTCTTGGAATACGCTAGGTGACTTTGACACCGAACAACTACGCGTACGCCTCACGAATCAAACCTACTTCAAGGCAGATCCCAACTGGCGCAACCGTTCCATTAACCAAGAAGTTAGTAATTTGGGCGTGCAAGTGGATTACTTCGTCTCACCTCACTTATTTATGACGGGCCAAGGATTAGCGGCTTACGCGGGCGATGCAGGCGCCTATATGACAGGGCAAGTGGGCCTAGGCACACAATGGGATTTAACTCAACATTGGTTTATTGAAGGTGAAGCCTTAATCGGTGCTGCCGGTGGTGGTGGCTTAGCTGTTGGTGGTGGCCTTGTTGCTCAAGCCAACGCCTCATTAGGTTATCGCCTATCTAACGCCCTCTCTATCATCGCAACAGCCGGCCACATCGAAGCCCCACGAGGCGACTTTAAAGCCAATGTAGCGGGTGTATCACTGGCCTACCAATTCACGGGCTTTACTGCCAAGTAAAACGCTATAGCAAAAAACTTAGCCGTAGGTGCCACCGGTAAATTTCTTAATATCTCGCAACTGCCGCTTGGTTGGGCGGCCAGCCCCTCTATCGCGCAAGGCATGCTCACCTTCACCGGTGACTTTAGCATTTTCGCGTTTAATGATACTCGCCGGCGTTTCACTATATAACAACGCCGCTTCTGGCGCACCTTTACGAATATTACTTAACGCCAATACACTGACTTCAACTTCAAAATCTCGGTTGCGTATATGAATAATTTGTCCAATAAGCACTTCTTTGGCGGGTTTTACGCGATCACCGTCTACATGGACTTTGCCCGTCTCTATCGCGGTGGTCGCTAAACTACGTGTTTTAAAAAAGCGTGCGGCCCACAACCATTTATCTAATCTGCACTTAAGCGCTAGCTCAGTCATGATGCTTAATTAAACGACTCAGCGTGGCGATTCAAATAGCACCGTTTTGGGTAAATTCTGCTCTAGCACCAATTTGAATGAATTAAGCGTTTCTGCGGCGATACGACTGACTTCTTCTAACCCGTGCCCGGTCAGATGCAAAATCCCTTCGGCGACATTATTCATGGTGGTGATGTGAAACTGCCCATTGGCCACCGCCTCAATCACCTCATCGGCCAATACCAAATGACGGCTATTACGTCCAGGAATCAATACCCCCTGCTTGCCATCTAGACCTATGTCTTTACAGACTCTAAAGTAACCTTCAATTTTTTCGTTCAAACCACCCACTGGCAATACTTCGCCATGCTGATTAAGTGCACCGGTCACCGCAATACCTTGCTTAATGGGTAATTTCGATAAAGACGATAACAAGACAAATAGTTCTGCACAAGAGGCTGAGTCGCCATCAACCCCATTGTATTCTTGTTCAAACACGAGTGAGGCTGTCATATTAAGCGGATTCAGTTTGGCGAAGTTAGTATGCAACCAGCTTTGCAATATCATCACCCCTTTATCATGAGTGGGGCCGCTCATCAGCACTTCACGGTCTATGGTGAGCACGTCGCGACGGCCGGCGTAACAGTTAGCCGAGATACGGATTGGGGAACCAAAACTCGCATCGGCTAAATCAATATGTGTCAGCCCATTAATTTGCCCGATGGCTTCGCCTTGAACAGCAATCATCAATTCGTTATCCACAATCGAGTCACGCATATGGCCTTCAATATAGCCATGACGCGCATATCGCCGACTAATGGCCGCTTTGACATCTTCAATGTCGACCAGTTGCGCCTCTCGCATATCTGCCACAGCCGCACTTTCTAGCATCAACTTTTCTAATACGGAAAACTGCGTACTAATACGCATTTGATCTTCTTCTATCCTATGCATCGCATGCAACAACCCCACCACCGCATCTGCCGTAAAATGACTGCAATTAAATTGCTGACATTTTTGTGCGATAAATCCGGCATAGGCCGCATAGTTTTCTGCAGTGGCTTTTACTTTTTCTGCAAACTCAATTTTGATGGGGAAGTAATTGAAAAAATCATACTTTTCATCAATCAGCAGGTAATAATCATCTCGTGTTGCCACCAACACTAACTTCACTGACACAGGAATGGCGGCTTGCGCACTGACAAAACTACCGCCTTGGCTACCACTACTCGTCAAGTCCTCAATCTGCAATGTGCCGTTGCGTAAAAATCGATGTAATTTTTCTAGTAACTGCGAGCCATTGGCCTCATCGGCTAAAATATCACGTAGATTTAACAACAACGTACCACCATCAGCACGCAATAAATTACCTGCACGTAATCGCATAAAATCTGGCGTACTACTAGAATCTCCAGCACTTTCTATGCCACCAAATAATGACTGTAAGCTGGGGTCGTTATCGTAAATAACGGGGGTACTTGGCTTGGTCTGACTATCTGCTATCAAGCCCGGGGTATGTTCTACCAACACATTGACCCGATAACGTCCAAAAAAACTCTCACTGAGTAACGCTTCTAAATTACTGTCACTGTCACCTGCTGCGCTAGGTTGCCAAGCTTCCAAGTACTCTAGAACATCTTTTTGCAACAATTCAAAATAAAGCATCAACGCTTTATTGCTGACAATATGCGGTACATTGGTTTTAATATTGCCTAATTGCGTGGCTAAAAATTGAATAATCAGTGTGGAAGCGTTGTCTTTAATGCGCGCTTCAAGCAGGCTCGCGAGTTCTTTTGCCAACTGCCGCACAAAATGATCTAAGGCTTGTTTTAGCTGTGTACCAACGCCACACGGGAGTTTTAAAAACAGAGGTTTGCCGCTGCTATCAAACTGGTACAACGCAACCAAATCACAAGGTGCCTCTTGTTTTGCCGCCGCCTCATGCATTGCGCTCAACATTAAGGTGGTACGCCCTGTGCCCGGCTCACCTAGTGCCAATAAATTAAACCCGGGTTGGCGAATAGTTAAACCAAATTCTGCGGCTTTTTTAGCTTCTGATTGGGCAAACCAAGCCTGATGCTGCGCACTCAAATGCTTTGCACCTAATAATTCTGAAGTGTCTGCAAAATTAAATTGTTTGGCAGAAATATTAAGGGTTAACTGCTGTGGTGTTAAGTGTTGTGACATATCGCCTGACTGATTTAATTGAACTTTCATTTTAACTGCTATTCGACCAATACATCACCCCCTCAAAGAGAAATTGATGAATGGCAATTATTGATTCCAGCGCTCACGCGCCTCATCATCGCTGTTTTTTGCGTCTAACCACCGCTCACCTGATTGCATACGCTCTTTTTTCCAAAAAGGGGCTTCCGTTTTCAAGTAATCCATAATAAATTCACACGCTTTAAACGCTTCTCTTCGATGTGCGCTACTCACCGCCACTAAGACAATTTGCTCCGTGGCTTGCAGGGTTCCTACACGATGAATCACAACCGCATCAAAAATAGCCCAACGATTTTGCGCTTGGCTCACAATCGCCTCTAAGGCCTTTTCTGTCATACCAGGGTAATGTTCTAACGTCAGTTGCGATACTTGGTCACCTTCATTCAAGTCCCGTACGAGTCCAATAAAGCTCACCACCGCACCGGTATCTTTACGTGCATTGCGTAGCCGGCTAATTTCTAAGCCCGCATCAAAATCTTCAGTTTGTACACTAACTGCCATGGTTCAATATAAACACTTATCCACCGGTCACTGGTGGGAAAAAAGCCACTTCATCGCCGTCACTAATCAAGGCATTATCATCGACCAATGCATGGTTAATCGCACCCCTAACTTTTAACTTACCCATCAACATTTGCTGCCAAACATCACTGCGTTTTGCAAGATGCGCTTTGAGCTTAAGTATTGTCAAAGTGCTGGCAAATGCATCATCAGGTAACTCTAAATCTTCAGTCGAAAACTTGAGTGTTTCTTTGAGTCTTGCAAAATAAAATATTTTAATTTTCATTAACTTATATAATTTTATTAATCTTCTACATCATCTATAATATCCAGCGCATCCGTCGGCTGATTGGCCAATTCAACACGCTCAATTTTTGCAAAACGTTGTGTTATTTTCTGGCTGGAGATGTGCACATCTTGCGCATTTTCATGTGCTTGACGAATGTTATCAGCGAGCTTTTTCATGCGCTGATCAAAGCGACCAAAGTCTTTACTCAACTTACCTAGCTCTTCTTTAATGACATGCACCTGCTTACGTGTTTCAACATCTTTTAACACTGCACGCGCAGTATTAAGCACCGCCATTAAAGTGGTTGGTGAGACTACCCAAACCCGTTTATTCATGGCATATTCAATCACATCTTGGTGATAGGCATGAAGCTCAGCAAAGACAGCCTCGGCAGGAATAAACATGACCGCGCCATCTGACGTGACATTAGAAATAATATATTTCTTAGCAATATCATCGACATGTTTTTTTACATCTAACTTAAATTGCTTTTCAGCCAGCAACTGTTCGGCTTCACTCAATTGACTATCGAACATACGATGATAGTTTTCAAGGGGGAATTTGCTATCGACCGCCACCGTACCGGTCGGCTCTGGTAAGAATAAGGCACAATCTGCACGCGTGCCGTTTTCAAACGTATATTGCATGGCAAAAGAATTTACCGGTAATACATTACGTACCAATGCTTCCAACTGAACTTCACCAAAGGCACCGCGACTGCGCTTATCGCCCAACAACTCTTGCAAGCTCACCACGTTAGTCGTTAAGCCATCGATTTTCTTTTGCGCTTCATCGATGGTCGCAAGGCGCGCCATCACATCCACAAAGGTTTGATTGGTCTTTTTAAAGCCCTCATCTAAACGCTCAGAAACTTTGCCGCCTATTTGCTCTAAGCGCCCGTCTACCGCTTTGGTCAAACTTTCTATGCTTTGTGTCAGCGTGGTGGTGGCCTTCAACATAGTGTCATTAATAAGCGCTTGTTGAGACTTGCCTTGTTCGCTCAAGGTCGTATGTAATTTCTCCAAGACCGTCTCGCGTGTGAGTGATAAGCTGTTATTCTGCGCTAATTGTAAAGCCTGCATTGCGTCACGCGTGGCTTGCAACTCTGTGGCAACACTCGCACGCAATCGCTCACTTGCTTCGTTTGATGATGCGCTTAAACGGTCACCCAGTTTATTTAAGCCATCGTTCACATCCAGCAACATCGCACGATGCTTTTCTTCAAACTGCTGGGCAATGAGGGTGCTTTGATCACGTTGATTGCTACGAAAATTTTGCCAAAGCAACAGCAGCAGCATGGCAACCAACATCACTAAAATTAAGATTTGTATCATAGTGCTAAATTATACCTGATGCAGATTACCTAATTTTTAGAAATGATTAGGCAAACTGACTATTAATGGCATTAATGAAAGGCCCCAACTTAGGCGGGCTCGCTTCAACATCAATCTTAATCCCCAATATTGCGAGCGCCTTGCTACATACTGGGCCTATGGATGCGACCATACTTCTATTTAAACCCGCTTGAAGCGACTCTTTTCGGCCTAACTGCTCGGCGACGGTCAGTAGATTGTGTACTTGTGAGGCACTGGTAAAACACACCATATCAATGGTATTCGCATCTAGCGCATCCATCATCGCAATCATGGGCTGGATATTTTCTGGCAAACTCCAACGATAAGTGGCAATCTCCATCACCTGCGCACCCCTTTCCTCCAGTACATTTTGCAATGCCCAATTGGTGTCGCCGTATCGTTGCACAACCACCAACTTACCTGCAAGCGCATACTCATCAAGTGCTAACAATACTTCAGCAGTCGTATAAGGCGCACTAGCGGTCAAATCAATATGAATATTACGTGAGCGTAATGCTGCTGTGGGCTTGGTGCCCCGTACAGCCACAATTGAAGAAGCCAGTATTTGTGAAAACTGCTCACTGACACCTAATTGATCCGTCGTCGCAAATAACGCTTTAACACCAACGCCCGTCTGGAAAATAAAAAAATCGGGTTGGGAAGATTGCCAATCACTAATCATACTGGCGATTAGCATAGGGTCAATATCAGGAATTTCAGCTAAAGCAGGCGCAGAGAATGGCGTACCCCCATATTTTCTAACTAAATCTGCTAACTGCTCGCCAGATCTATTTTCTAAAATGGCGATAACCTTATCTTTCAATGTTCAATTCCTAAATACTGCGCTGATTTAAGAGCAATGCTACACTAAGTCTCTTGCACGTAATTCCGCTTTTACATAGGCATAATAAATAGGTGCCGCAACGATACCGGCCAAGCCAAAGGCAGCCTCCATGCATAGCATGGCAATCAACAATTCCCACGCATTGGCACGAATTTGACTGCCAACTATTCTTGCATTTAAAAAATATTCTAATTTATGTATTAACACCAAATAAACCAATGAAGCGATTGCCACGCCTAAAGATTGACTGAGACTGACAATCACAATCATCGAATTAGAAATTAAATTACCAATCACAGGAATTAGGCCAACGACAAAGGTAATGGCTATCATGGTTTTAATAAGGGGTAGATGGATGCCCATTAAGGGCAAAACGATAGCCAAATAGGTGGCTGTGAACATGGTATTAATCGCAGAAATACGTAGTTGAGCAAACACTACACGCTTAAAGGCATCACTAAACAATTCGCCGCGGCATGCCAAGGCCCGTGCGAACGGCTTAAAGTTATCCATCGCCACTGCATCACGGACGGCTAAAATGCCGCCAATAATCATACCGATTAGAATATGCGCCATCGCTCGACCCGCTTCTTTTCCGACCACTTGCAATTCATCCGCGTGCGTGCGTAACCAATCCGAGGCTTGCTCTCTAAACGTAATGGCATCAGCAGGCAAATTCTTAAGTAACCAGCTAGGTAAAATTTTGCGTGAATCTTCAATAATTTGCGCCATTTTAGCCAATAGCACCGTTACGCTGCCAGATTCAGACCTGAAAAACGCAAGCAAGCCCGCGCCAGAGAGAGCTAGCAAACTAACGATAATAATCACTAAAATCGCCACTGCCCATAATTTAGAGATATTACTGGGCCGCCTAGCTGGGAGTCTGCGCGCAATAAAAGGTGTAATCATGTGTACCAGTTCGTACACTAACAAACCCGCTAGCAACGCCGGTAATAAATTAAATTTAAGTATGAAAAATAAAGCGAAAGCCGTCATAACCCATGCGGCAAGCTCGTATGTTGTGGGTGGTACTACTTTTGAAATTTGAATCATAGTTAAAATTAAACCCTAAAAATTTTACTTAGAATATTACCATCCCATTCATTCGCCGTAAGGCTTAAACCGATTCAAAAAACTGGTCGCCTCATCTACAGGTAAGGAAACGACTAACTCTATCTGTTCGTTAAATGCCTTAGTCACAATACTACCATTACACTTAGCTAAGGCGTTGGTCATCATGTCCATTTGTTTATACGTGATGGTGAGTGGATAGGTTTTCATTTCAACAAACGCCATTGTTTTTGCTGCGTCTAGGGCGAGTTTGGCAGTGCCTCCATAAGCACGGGCCAAGCCGCCTGTACCTAAATTAACCCCGCCATAATAACGAATTACCGCCACACATACATTAATTAAATCGCGACCCTCAATTAGCTTTAACACAGGCATACCTGCTGTACCAGACGGCTCCCCCGCATCTGAAAAACGCGGCACAATGCCATGCTCAGTTTTAAGGCGAAAAGCATACGCTAAATGATGTGCAGTAGGATGCTGCGTTGCAAACGCACGTAATGCCGCACCAACTTCACGCTCGTCAGCACAAGGCATCGCCATGGCAATAAAGCGTGACTTTGTAATCGTTTGCTCAGCAAAACCCGCTTCTGCTATCACCAACAATTAATTTAACCCGGTAATCGTGCCTGCCTGATTCACGCTAATGCGCTCGCTAGCAGGTTGTTTGGGCAAGCCTGGCATCGTCATGATGTTGCCACAGATAGCCACTATAAATTCTGCACCACGCGATAATCTTAATTCACGCACTTGTAAGACGTGTCCTGTTGGCGCGCCGCGTAAAGTAGGATCTGATGAAAATGAATACTGTGTTTTAGCAATACAAACAGGGTAATGAGCATAGTTTTTTTCTAACTCAATTAACCTTAATTGCGCATCTAGAGAGAACTCAACCCGAGCTGCGCCATATATTTTTTGTGCAATTGTTTCTATTTTTTGTTGCAAGGGCATATTGTCTGGATACAAGAATTTAAATGGATTGTTTGCCTGCGCTATCTTGTTATCAACGGCACTTAAAACTTCTGCTGCCAATGCTACGGCACCTGCCCCGCCCTGCGCCCAATGTTTGCAAACAACCGCCTTCACACCAAACTTGGCCGCTTCTGTCTGCAATAGACCAATTTCAGCCTCAGTATCACTCACAAAATGATTAATGGCCACAACCACCTGTAATCCAAAATGCTGTTGAAGATTGTGTACATGTTTTTGTAAATTCACCATGCCATTTTTTAACGCCACTAAGTTTTCTTGGTTGAGCGCTACAACATCAACACCACCGTGATATTTAAGCGCCCTCACAGTGGCTACCAACACTACGACTGATGGTTGCAACCCGGTTTTTCTACACTTGATATCAATGAATTTTTCAGCGCCTAAGTCTGCACCAAAGCCAGCTTCTGTCACCACGTAGTCTGCCAACTTTAACGCCGTCTTGGTGGCAATGACAGAATTACAACCATGAGCAATATTGGCAAACGGGCCACCATGAACAACCGCAGCGGTATGTTCTAAGGTTTGCACTAGCGTCGGTTGAAATGCATTTTTTAATAAAGCCGCCATTGCGCCTTCAGCTTGCAAATCACTGGCAAATATTGCTTGTTGCTCAGTGTTTAAGCCAATTTGGATATTACCTAATCTAGCTTGAAGGTCTTCAAGTGAAGTGGCTAAGCAAAATATGGCCATCACTTCACTGGCTACAGTAATATCAAAACCTGTCCGCCTCTCATACGGCTTAAGCACTTTTGATTCGGTATCTCTTATTTGACTATGGAGCGAGATGTCCCGTAAAGCACGGTCATTCATATCGAGACAGCGACGCCACGTGATACTTGATGGCGCAATGTTGAGTGCATTGCCTTGATAAATATGATTATCAATCAGTGCTGCAAGTAAGTTATTAGCACTGCCTATGGCATGAAAGTCCCCTGTGAAATGCAGATTAATATCTTCCATTGGCACCACTTGTGAATAACCACCGCCTGTTGCACCCCCTTTTAAACCAAATACTGGGCCAAGTGATGGCTCTCGCATGCAAACCATCGCCTGTTTATTCGTATCTTTTAAAACCTGATTAAGCGCGTCTGCCAAGCCTATAGTAGTGGTCGTTTTGCCTTCACCTGCCGGCGTGGGACTAATGGCAGTCACCAAAATCAACTTACCATCTGATTGCTCTTGCAGTTTTTGAATACAGTTTTCACTGAGTTTGGCAATATGATGGCCATAAGGAATTAAATCCTCACTATGAAGATTAAACTCAGACACAATTTTTGAAATAGGTTTAAGCGTTGCCGCTTGAGCAATCTCAATGTCACTCAAAATTTTAGAACTCACCTACCTGCCTCCATCAATAGATTCA
This sequence comes from uncultured Pseudomonadota bacterium, assembly GCA_903833595.1. GTDB lineage: Bacteria > Pseudomonadota > Gammaproteobacteria > Burkholderiales > Methylophilaceae > Methylotenera. The sequence goes on along the minus strand of CAILFU010000166.1, from coordinate 8,031 downwards.
GTGAGGCCATTACGCTCATTTTTGTGAAAATTAACGGAAATAACTGGCTAAATATCACCTTGACTCGCCCTGTAAATTATTTTTAGCAAACTTGTTTCCAACTCTTGCGCGGCCTTTTTCGCACGTAGCGTAGGGGCTTTAATACTTCGCAGATCATAAGTAGGTCGTGCTAAGGCAATAAATAATTTCAACTGATGGTTTGTATTTGGTTTTTCATATATTGCAATCCTACAGGGTGCAAACACCAAGAACTCAGGATGATCTAAAAAAATATCAGTCCCTAAGCTTAAATTGCAGAAGCTTTGCACCTCTTTAACCCCTTGCGGATCTATACCTCTATTTTTTATATGCTCAGCAATAGGAAAATTAGCAGGATTTACAAAATTCATGCCGACTGAAATGCTTTTCAGACTGTCTACTACGTCTTGGTATGTAACCCCATCACGTACCGCTAGCTCATAAATGGCTGTGGAATTGTCGATGGCAGGCATACCCTCACTGACTTGACCAATAAGTTCGCTGTTTATAGCAATTGGTTTCACTGCACTACAAGCTGAGAGCATGAGCAACATCAGGTAAATCAGTGCAAATTTATGCATAACACCCTTAACTAATTACTTGTCTAATAGAAGGTAATTATGCACTTATTTTAAGTGCTGCATTCACTGCTTGTTGATTAAATTGTGGTGCAATCAACTCAATAAACCCATACATATAAGCACGTAAAAATGCATCTTTACGCACCCCTAAGTAAGTCGTGCTATCTGGGAACAGATGACTCACATCGACCTTGACCAAATTTGCATCCCGCTCAGCGTCATAGGCCATATTGGCCAGCAAACCTACGCCTAATCCTAATGTTACATACGTCTTAATAACATCCGCATCAATAGCAGTAAGCACTACATTAGGTGACAATCCCGCATCACTAAACGTTTTCGATACTAACGTACCACCAGTAAATCCAAAGTCATAGGTAATTAAAGGATAAGCCGCTAATTTTTTAAGTGTCAGCGCGTCATCTAAGAGTAAAGGGTGGCCATGTGGCACCACGACGCATCGATTCCATTTATAACAAGGCAGGCATAGTAAATTTTCAAAATCACTAATATATTCCGTTGCGATGCCAATATCAGCATCGCCACAAGCGACAAGTTCAGCCACTTGCTTAGGGTTACCTTGATGAATATTTAACTTCACATGCGGATAGTTAGTCATAAAGGTTTTAACTGCCGTTGGCAATTTATAACGTGCTTGCGTATGCGTAGTCGCAATGCTTAATGTACCTGTTTCTACATTAGTAAACTCATCGCCGACTCGCTTAATATTATCAACCTGCTGCATCACCTTAGCTGCTAAAGATAATATTTGAACGCCTGGCTCTGTAATCCCCGTCAACCGTTTCCCATTGCGCTGAAAAATCTGCAGTCCAATCTCTTCTTCAAGGAGTTGAATTTGTTTACTTATACCTGGCTGCGACGTATACAAGGCTTCAGCTGCATTAGTAATATTTAAATCTTGCCGTGCCACCTCATTGAGATAGCGTAATTGTTGTAGTTTCATATTTTGCTCATTTGAATTTAAAACCGAATTCAATATAACTAAAAATTATACATATAGAATAACATATTCTAAAACAACTATTTTATAACTGCTATAGTGCGCACCTTAATACAAAAGAACTTTTAGTTAACGGATACTCCATATGGAATTTGGTTATATAGTTGCTGGCTTTGTGGTTGGCCTACTGGTAGGTTTAACCGGCGTGGGCGGCGGATCACTCATGACACCTATACTTGTGCTGTTTTTTCACATTAAACCCGCACTAGCTGTCGGCACTGATTTACTTTACGCGGCTGTCACTAAGAGCGTAGGTATTTTTGCACACGGAAAACTAGGCAATATTGACTGGAGGATTGTTCGATTGCTAGCCCTAGGTAGCGTGCCCGCATCAATCATCACCACGCTCAATTTAAAACACATGGATATTGCTTCAGATGCAGCTGTCAATACCATTAAATTCTGGTTAGGCATTGCGCTACTGGTGACCTCACTGTCCGTACTGTTTCGCACTCAACTCGCTAAATTTTCTAAAAAAGAGCATTTGGTAAGCGCTAAATGGACGCCTTATTTAACCGTCATCTTAGGACTCATTTTAGGGGCATTAGTGACACTCACCTCAGTAGGTGCAGGCGCATTAGGGGTCACGGCGTTGCTCATTATTTATCCTAGAAGAGCGATTACCACCATTATTGGCTCTGATATTGCCCATGCCGTGCCGTTAACGCTGGTTGCTGGTTTAGGTCACGCCAGTATAGGCACAGTCGACTACAGCTTATTAGGCACCCTTCTAATTGGCTCGATTCCAGGGATTTGGATTGGCAGTCATTTAAGTTCTAAAGTTGCTGAGCATTGGGTACGTATTGCACTGGCATTAATACTAATTTTTGTGGGCTTAAAGCTCATTTTCCATTAAAATGTAGGGTTGACTAAGCCTATTTAGGCCATCTCTAAATACAGTTTATAAAATATATAAATTAAGAAAAGCACACCATGTATAAGTACGATGAAATAGATCAAAGAATTGTTGATGAACGCGTTGCGCAATATCGCGACCAAACACGTCGTTATCTCGCAGGTGAACTGAGTGAAGATGAGTTTCGTCCATTACGCTTACAAAATGGCTTATATATTCAACGGCATGCCCCTATGCTTAGAATTGCCGTGCCTTATGGCTTACTATCGAGTAAGCAATTGCGAAAATTAGGTGATATTGCCAGCCAATATGATAAAGCTTATGGCCATTTTAGTACGCGCCAAAACATGCAACTTAATTGGCCGCTGCTGGAAGATGTGCCTGATATTTTGGCGGAACTTGCAACTGTGCAAATGCATGCTATTCAAACTTCTGGTAACTGCATTAGAAATATCACCACCGACCAATTTGCTGGCGTAGCGCCAGATGAAGTGGTTGATCCACGCGCAATGGCTGAAGTGATACGTCAATGGAGTACATTCCACCCTGAATTTGCACTTTTACCCCGTAAATTCAAAATTGCTGTTTCTGGCACCCAACATGACCGCGCAGTTGTTCAAGTGCATGATATTGGCATGGAGTTTTATCTAGACGCTAATAATCAAGTTGCCATTAAAGTATGGGTAGGTGGAGGCTTAGGCCGCACCCCAATTTTAGGGTCAGTCATTCGCGAACATCTTGAATGGCAACATGCTCTCACCTATTGTGAAGCCATAGTCCGCGTATATAACCTACATGGTCGCCGTGATAATGCCTATAAAGCACGTATTAAAATCTTAGTCAAAGCCTTGGGCATTGATGAATTTAAACGCCAAGTAGAAGATGAATGGTCGCACTTAAAAGATGCACCTAACACCATTACCGAGGCAGAGTTGGCGAGAGTTTCTAAACATTTTGAGTCTATGCCTTACGAAACGCTTCCTCAGCATGATGCAAGCTTTGATGCTGCAATCGCCAGCAATCCAGCCTTTTCTACATGGGCAAAACGTAGCTTACATGCCCATAAAACCTCTGGTTATCGTGCGGTGACACTTTCACTTAAACCGCATGGTCAAGCGCCTGGCGATGCTACAACTGAACAAATGCATATCGTTGCCGACTTAGCAGATCAATACAGTTTTGGCGAATTACGCGTTTCGCATGAGCAAAATTTAATTTTAGCTGATGTGAAATTAAGCGACTTATTTGCTGTGTGGCAAAAGGCACGTGCACACGGACTTGCATCACCTAACATCGGCTTGCTTAGCGACATTATTTGTTGTCCAGGTGGCGACTTTTGTAGCTTAGCGAACGCTAAGAGCATTCCAATTGCCATGGCGATTCAAATGCAATTCGATAATTTAGATTATTTACATGATATCGGAGAGATTGATCTCAACATTTCAGGTTGCATGAATGCCTGTGGCCATCATCATGTCGGTCATATCGGCATTTTAGGCATTGATAAAGATGGTTCTGAATGGTATCAAGTTTCTATCGGTGGTAACCAAGGCAACGACGCCAGCATCGGCAGTGTCATTGGACCGTCTTTCTCTGCAGATGAAATGCCACATGTTGTACAAAAACTCATTGATGTTTACATTCAAGAGCGTAATACTGAAGAGCGATTTATCGACACGGTACGTCGCTTAGGCGTTGCGCCTTTTAAAGCACACGTTTATGCAGATAAGAGTATTGCTAAAAATGAGGTGGCCGCATGAGTAATTTAATTCAACTCACCAACGGTAAGGCGCATATAAGCGATGATGCTTGGGTATTAGTCAAATTACCCGCTTCTCAAGTTGAGGCGCGCAAACAAGCGGGCAAAGTTGTACTATTTAAGCTTACTGGTGAAAAAACTGTGACTGACGAGCAAGTGGCTACCACAGCCATTCCTGCCAACGGCAAGTTAATCGTACCGTTAAGCGTATTTATTGCCCGTAAAGCCGAGTTGCTATCACGCATCAATAAAAATGAAGTGGGTGTCTGGCTAGACACGCATGAAGTACTGCTATCACTAATTGAAAATCAAGCAGACTTAAATGCACTACCTATTATCGTCGTTCATGTAGAGCGCTTTGCTGACGGCCGTATATTTTCCATTGGCACCCTATTACGCACGCGCTATGGTTTTAAAAATGAATTGCGTGCAATTGGTGATGTACTTAGGGATCAACTATTTTTCCTTAAGCGTAGCGGCTTTACTAGTTTTGCTATTCGCGCCGATAGAAACGCCGTTGAAGCCATGGCTAGCTTAAGCGACTTTAGTGCGCCCTATCAAGGCGCTGTCGATGAAGCCCAACCTGCCTTTAGGCGTTACAACAGGATTGCCTAAATGGTTAATGAAGTTTCAATGTTAAAACCTACAACTACCAACCCAGCTATCAACCCCGTGCTGACTGAGGCACTGACGGCCAGTGTTAACAGCAAAACAACGAGCCTATTGGCCTTGTTGAAAAGTGCCAGTCGTGAGTTATCTCACATTACTTTTGCTAATAGTTTTGGTGCAGAAGATATGGTGCTCAGTGACATCATCTTGAAAAATAAATTGGCTATTGAAATTTTTTCATTAGATACGGGTCGCCTACCTACTGAAACTTACGACTTAATCGCACTCGTTGAAAGTCACTATCAAACCAAGCTCAATGTATATTTTCCAAAAAATGGGACTGTTGAGTTCTACGTAAAAAATAATGGCATTAACGCTTTTTATGAAAGCATAGAACTTCGTAAAAGCTGTTGCTTTATGCGTAAAGTAGAGCCATTACAACGTGCTTTAGCAGGTAAAAATGCTTGGATTACAGGTATGCGTGCGGCACAAGCCACCACTCGCGCAAGCTTACCAACGCGTGAGTTTGACGATGCCAATCAGCTTGAAAAATTCAACCCATTAAGCGATTGGACTGAACAAGAAGTATGGGCTTATATTCGTATGCACGATGTGCCCTACAACAAATTACACGAGCAGTTTTACCCTAGTATTGGCTGTGCACCTTGCACCCGTGCCATTGCCATGGGCGAGGATGTTCGCGCAGGTCGCTGGTGGTGGGAAGACCCATTGAATAAAGAATGCGGACTGCATGTCAAAAATTAATTATTTAGAACTTAAAACACACCACTATGACAACAACTAAACAACCACTTTCGCATCTAGACTGGCTAGAATCTGAAGCCATTTATATTCTGCGTGAAGTCGCTGGCCAATGCAGCAATCCAGTACTGCTATTTTCAGGCGGGAAAGACTCTCTATGTATTTTACGACTTGCAGAAAAAGCCTTTAGACCTGGGCGCTTCCCTTTTCCTTTAATGCACATTGATACCGGCCATAATTATCAAGAAGTCATTGATTTTCGTGACCAACGCGCAACTGAGCTGGGTGAGCGCCTGATTGTGAGGTCTGTTGAAGATTCTATGAAACGCGGTACTGTGGTACTTAAAGCAGCAGACGAATCACGCAACAAACATCAATCAGTCACTTTACTTGAGGCGATTGAAGAGTTTGGCTTTGACTGCTGTATCGGTGGCGCACGTCGCGATGAAGAGAAGGCACGCGCAAAAGAACGTATCATGAGTTTCCGCGATGAATTTGGCCAATGGGACCCTAAAAATCAACGCCCTGAATTGTGGAGCCTATATAACGCACGCTCACATAAAGGTGAAAACATTCGCGCCTTTCCTATCTCCAATTGGACAGAAATGGACGTTTGGCAATATATTGAACGTGAGAATTTAGCTTTACCTAGCATCTACTTCGCTCACCAACGTGATGTTGTGATGCGTAGTGGTTCTATTGTGCCTGTGAATGTGCCACTAGTGAGTGGCGAAGTTGCTAACCCAGTTAAAGCCGGCGAAGACATCATCAACATGCAAGTACGTTTTAGAACGGTGGGCGACATCAGCTGTACCGCACCCGTCATTTCAGATGCAGATACCGTGTCTAAAATTGTACTAGAAACCGCAACATCCACCATTACTGAACGTGGTGCAACTCGTTTAGATGATCAAACCTCAGATGCATCTATGGAACAACGTAAGAAAGAAGGCTATTTCTAATGAGCAACGTCACAACACAACACAACGATAGCCTTTTACGCTTCATGACCTGCGGTAGCGTAGATGATGGTAAAAGTACACTCATCGGCCGCCTACTGTTTGACACTAAAACAATTTTGGCCGACACCTTGACACAAATGACGCGCACCTCAGAAAAACGAGGATTAACTGCAGTGGACTTATCTTTGTTGACTGATGGTCTTCAGGCTGAACGTGAACAAGGTATTACCATTGATGTCGCTTACCGCTACTTTTCAACAGGCACGCGCAAATACATTATTGCCGATGCCCCAGGTCACGAGCAATATACCCGCAACATGGTGACGGCTGCCTCTACGGCTAATTTAGCCATTATTCTCATTGATGCACGTAAAGGCGTTTTAACGCAAACCCGCCGTCATTCTTATTTAGCACACTTAGTTGGCATTCCACACATTGTGGTAGCTGTGAATAAAATGGATTTAGTGAATTACGACCAAGCTATTTACGACAAAATTTGTGCCGACTATTTAGTGTTTGCCAATGAAATTGGCTTAGCGCAAAGTAAAATTGAGGCTGGACATGATATTAGCTTTATCCCCATGTCAGCACTGAACGGTGACATGCTGGTTGATAGGCTAGACAATATGCCTTGGTACACCGGCAACACGATGATTGAAATACTAGAAGCCACACCACCCGCACATTCTGAGCATGACGAGCCATTTCGCTTCCCTGTCCAGTTTGTCTGCAGACCTCATGCTTCTGACAATCACGATTTACATGATTTCCGTGGTTTCATGGGACGTATTGAATCGGGTGAAATTTCTGTTGGTGATGCAGTGACCGTACTGCCGAATGGTTATCAATCAAAAGTTAAAGCGATTCAGTTGGGTGAGGATCAACTACAGTCTGCCACCACCGAGCAAAGCGTTACCTTACTATTGGAAGATGAAATCGACACCTCACGTGGCGATATGATCGTAAAAACATATGAAGCTAACGAGCCCGTCAAACAAATTGATGCATTTGTATGCTGGTTGTCTGAAACGCCAATGTCTACAGCGCGCACCTATGTCATTCGACACACTACCCGCGAGTCAAAAGCTAAAGTTGGCGCCATTCACTATAAAGTGGACGTCAACACACTTGAAGAGCAAGCAAGTGCCGATTTAAAAATGAATGATATTGCACGTATCACCTTTAAATTAGCTCAGCCGCTCATGATTGATAGCTACAGCATCAATCGTGCGACAGGTGCATTTATTGTCATCGATGAAAGCACCAACAACACTGTCGGTGCTGGGATGATTGTATAGTTAAATTTTGAATGTTTTTTTAAATCAAGTAAAATAACGTTTTAGCTTTATAAGCTGTAAAGGAATAAAAATGACTTATGTCGTTACCGAGAACTGTATTCAATGCAAATTTACTGATTGCGTTGATGTATGCCCAGTAGATTGCTTTGTAGAAGGCCCAAACTT
>CAILFU010000165.1 GCA_903833595.1 uncultured Pseudomonadota bacterium | reverse complement strand
GTCAAAGAAACCACGCAGCATTTAAAAACAATATTAGCGCAGGCTAAAGCCCAGCATATCCCCACGCTACTATTAGCCATCCCAGAATTCAGTCCGTTTGGCGCGGCTGTGGGGCATTTATCGGATCATCCGGTGTATGAAAAAATTGCCAAAGAGACGCAGACGCCTTTGGTAGAGGATATTTTTTCAGAGGTATTAGGCAACTATGCCTTGAAAGCAGACCCGCTGCACCCGAATGCAGACGGTTATCGGATTGTGGCGGAAAATTTATACCAAGCCCTCATTAAGCTAGGATTTTTGACTCAACGCTAAGTGACTATTTAGTGTTTTAGTTTTAAGTAAAGCACCACACAGGCCAGTATTAAGGTAATGCTATTTGCCAAGATAATGGGCCAACTGCCTATCATCAGGCCATATACCAACCAACCCGCCACCCCTAAGCTAAATAAGCTGTACATGGGCAGTGACACGCCTGATAGGTCGCGGGTCTTCCAAGAGTGCAGGGCTTGCGGCACGAATGCCAGCGTGGTTAAAAATGCCGATAGATAGCCAACGAGATCTGCTGTGGTCATATTGAAGTGTGTGTGACGGTGTTTTAAAAATATGGGCAAAAAAAATGACCCAATGAAGGGCCATTTTTTTGGATGCTGTGTAACTTAAGCTTTCTGAATGTTAGAAGCTTGTTTACCTTTTGGTCCGTCTGTTACGTCAAAACTTACGCGATCATTTTCTTTTAAGCTTTTGTAGCCGCTATCAACGATTGCTGAGAAATGAGCGAATAAATCGTCGCCGCCTGCATCAGGAGTAATGAAACCAAAACCTTTTGAATCATTAAACCATTTAACTAAACCTGTAGCCATATCTTATTCCATACTTTAAAAAAGGGAGGCACCCTAAATGAATGGGTTTTTAACAAAAAATCAGTTTTGACAACTAGACCAAATTAAACAACCAAACGCCGAAATTGCTTTTTACGGGGAAATGGTAAGTCTGTCAAGTATTATTTAGAGATTATTTGTAAAAATAATGCTTAAGTAAAAAATGCCCTAATATTGGGCATAAAAAGTCATTCAATGGCTGAATCAAGCCGATGATTGCCAAATCAGTAGGGCAAGACTATAATGCGCGCGAGATAGGTGTTTACGTTGGTTAAGTACAACAACGCATTCAATTGAAATGGTGCTGCAAACGCCATGAGGTTGTTACTAACACACCTGCCTCATATTATTACTGGAGATACGTATTGGCTAAAGAAGAACTCATTGAGATGAATGGCGTGGTAATGGAAATATTACCCGATTCACGCTATCGCGTGACCTTGGATAACGGTCATAAATTGATCGCCTATACAGGTGGCAAGATGAAGAAAAATCACATCCGTATTCTAGCGGGTGACAAAGTGACTTTAGAGTTATCGCCGTATGATATTAATAATGGCCGTATTACCTTTAGGCACATTGAAGCAGGCGGCGCGACTTACACGCCAAGAAAACGTACTTATTAATCTACACGAGTTGAATATTCAGCTAATCTAGTGAAGCGGGTCAGTTGATTCAAGCGCTTAGTTAACTTCAATCATGTGACCTGCCACTTGTACCGTTTGACCGCGACGAATTTTAGCGGTTTTTCTAGATTCAACCACACCATCTACTTGCACTAAGCCTTCTGCGACCATTGTTTTCCCACGCCCGCCGCTATCGGCCAAGCCTACTAATTTAAGCAAGTTACATAGCTCAACGTACTCAGTGCTTAACTCAAATGATAGGGTTTGCGCCATGCTGATGTGCCTTTATTCTTCGAAGCCGTCATTTTAGCATTCTTGCCGGAGAAATGAATGACTAATACCCCTTAGACTTGATTTGTAATTTTATGTAAACCTGTTAGTCTTGTGGTTATTACATAAAGTACACACTTAAGATTAACGATTAAGGCTAACCTGATGAAAAAGATACTGATTGTCGATGATCATTCAAACCTACGCCAATTAATTCGTGTGACTTTAAGTCAAGATTTTGAAATTCTAGAGACCGATAACGGCGTCACTGCACTCAGTATTATTCGTAATAGCATGCCTGATTTAGTGGTGCTGGACATCATGATGCCGGGGCAATACGATGGCTTAGCGGTGTTGGACATCATGAAGTCGGAATCACAACTCAAAGACGTTCGCGTGATCATGGTCTCGGCACGGGGTCAGTTGGCAGATTTTAACGATGCCATCAAACGCGGTGCAGACGATTATTTCATTAAACCGTTTAGCCCTATGAAGTTAGCCACCGCCATCAAAACCATGCTCCTAGGCGAAAGCCTCATCAGCCCGAGTGATGACCTGCCAGCGCGCGGCCAAACCTTGCGCCTACCAGGCAGCGATAGCAATACAGCGCTGCATGAGCAACTGTATCGATACGCCGAAGATTTAAAGCATTTAACCGAGCGTTATGAGGCGCTAGAAGTGGCTTATCAAGACTTAGTGAAGTCCAGTGAGGCGCTATCCATTAACACGGCAGGGTTGCATCCCATTCTTGAACGTTTAGAAACCATCATCAATGACAGTGGTGGCAATATTACTGTTGATAACCAGTCCGGCATTGATACCCTTGTCACCATACGCGTGCCTGCTGCATCAGCCGCGCAAAGCCAAGCCTAAGCTTAATGATTACCAAGACCATTTCAAAGTTATACCAATTTAGGCATCTGTCTGGCTTGGTGTTGTTGGCATGCCTTTGGGTAACGGGTTTTCAGGCCTATAGCGAGAAACAAAAGATAGATCAAGCCGCGATTGAGCAATTTCATAATGAGGCTAACCATGTAGCCATTAAAATTGAAGAACGGCTTCGTGACTATGCCTTAATTTTACGCGGGGGCGCGGGGTTATTTACCGCGTCAGAGCAAGTCGCGCACGAGGAGTGGTCCACTTATGTGCAGTTGCTTAATGCGACTGAGAGTGTGTCAGGTATTCAGACTTTATCTTTTGTTGCAGCCATTCCCGCACAGCAGTTGGCGGCGCATGTCGCTAGTATGCGGCATGATGGCTTTCCTCATTACACGGTCAGCCCATCAGGCGCGCGTGATATGTATGCGCCTCTGACTTATCTGGCGCCTATCACTAAGCATAACCAATCCATTATTGGGGTGGATATGTTTACTCGCCCCATCAATCGAGCAACGATGGAACGCGCGCGGGATACCGGTCAAGTGACATTAAGCCCGTTTCTCCAATTAAAAGAAGATGACGCTGGCGCAGTACGTAATGCGGTGATTATCTTTCAACCAGTGTATCACCCAAGGATGGCCATTGGCACTTTAGCAGAAAGGCGTGCCGCCATTGCTGGTTGGGTCAATGGCGCCTATTACCTAGAGGATATTACCGCTGACCTTATCCAGTCATGGCGCGCCTTGCGTCCGCAAGTTGACTTGCATATTTACGATGGCGCGCAAGTCAGTGCTGGCAGTTTAATGTGGGATGCCAATCCAAAATTCCAGCATGATGTGGATTCACCTTACCGCTACGAGTCAGTCCTCAATTTTTATGGCCATCCTTGGCTACTGGTATTTGATCAAGACATGCCACCAACTAGTTACTATGCGGCTTGGGTGGTGTTGGTGAGTGGCTTGGTGCTGAGCGGCTTGTTGTTTTTGCTCATGAACGCCATCACCAATATCCAGCGCCACGCTCAAAAAATTGCAAAACGGCTTAACGAGCAAGCGGTGCAACGTGAGCAGTTGTTAAAAGAGAGTGAATCACGCTGGCGGTTTGCCATTGAAGAGGCGGGTGATGGTCTGTGGGATTGGAATATCGCCGACAACACCCT
>CAILFU010000164.1 GCA_903833595.1 uncultured Pseudomonadota bacterium | reverse complement strand
TTACATCCCTGCACTTAATGAAAATGAAGCTTGGATTCATGCCATGACCAGTATTGCTCTTGAAAACTTACAAGGCTGGGTGACTGTAGATTGGGATAGCGCAGAGGCTAAAAAAGAGGCGGAAATGACTAAATTACGGGCACAAGCAATAAACCAGATGACGCATAATTAAGCGCTAAATTTTCCAGATCAAAAAAACCACTAAAATAATCAATGAAAGTTTAGTTATTTTGTAAATAGTTTTATTCCATTTTTTAAAACGTCTACGATATTTGCCAACCAGCCAGGCGTAATGAAACAGCTTATTAATTACACCAAGCTGATCACCCTCTTCATTAGGGGAGCTCGCCGCGGTGACTAAATATTTAGCCACAAAGCGATTCACAGATTGCGCCCAACGGTAACGCATGGGCCGCTCGACATCACAAAATAAAATAATTCTATCTTGCTCAGTACGGTTATATGCTTCGTGAATGTATGTTTCATCAAACATGACACATTGCCCATCACGCCAGCTATAAGGCGTGCCATCTACATTAATAAAGCAATCATCATTGTTTGGTGTTGATAAGCCTAAATGGTAGCGCAATGAGCCGCCATATGGGTCGCGGTGTGGGTTCAATTTTGCACTCGGCGGCAACTCGGCAAACATGGCGGCTTTTACACTGGGAATGCTATTCAACAAAGCCACCGTTTTAGGACAATATAAAGCTGCGGATGGATGTTGTGCGTCATACCATTTTAAATAAAATCGTTTCCAACCCGTTTTAAAAAATGAGTTGAAGCCTGCGTCATTATTGTTGTTTGAGGCTGCGATGCGTTCTTGCTCGCGCATATTAAGCGCTTCTTCACGAATCATCTGCCATGAATCCGTAATGACTTGCATCTCGGGAAAATTGCTTGCTGGCAAATAAGGTGTCGTCGGCACCTTAGAAAAAATATACATAAACAAATTAATCGGTGCCACTACAGCCGAGTGATCGAACAACTGCTTAAAAATAGGATGCCGCACCTTGCCACGAAAGTGGATAAAGCCTACTGCGATTAAGTACAAAAGAATAAAGAAGTATTTCATGCTAACCACACTTAACTAGTTCATTAATATTGATTGTATAACATATCATCATTTAAAAATGCTTAGTTAATTAATGCCGCAATATTTGCTAACACCTTGATTTTGTGGGATTCGCAATAAGTCTGCCAATCGGCAACTTCGGTCCAATCACTGAGAAAAATAAAGTCCAGTCCTGCACGAACAGCCGCTTCATAATCATATTTACTATCGCCAATAAAGAGTGCTGGTAATTGCAAATTGCCATTCGCTTTCTCGCGCGCAAGTACCGTGTCTTTATTATCGGGGCTGCCAAACAACCCACCGTCAAATAATGATTGTAAATTTCGCTTGGCAAATAAGGTCCGAATTTCCTGCTGATCTCCGCCAGAAAGTATCATCCAATTAGCATCTGGTGTTATTTCTCGTAACGCTAGCAATCCTTGAGCGACTTCACAATGCAGCAAACCAACTTCTAACTCCAGCGAAAATTCATCAAGCAAAGCTTGAATTGCATGTTGCGTAGCTGGTTGATACAAAATATCGCGTAAATAATAGTCAAACTTATGGTAGCGTGAAATACCCCCCAACCGAACGTGATAATCCACTAAGGCTTGTGCCTCAGCATCACTTGCGCCTAAATTCTTGGCGGTGCGGAAATAAGCTTCCGTTTTCACCACGTTAGAATCAAGCACCACGCCATCGCAATCAAACACAATGGATTTATATTGTTTAATATCGATTTGCAAATCTTATTCCCAAGCTAAAAGCCCAATAAAAAAGGCTTTGCACTAGATAGACTCTAGTTAGCAAAGCCCGATAATACTCATATCAATTGGCTAGGCAGCTTTAATTGCACTCGCCTCTTTAGCCAACTTAGTAATATGCGCCCAATCGCCACGTGCTACCGCATCTGCTGGCGTTAGCCAAGTGCCACCGCAGACCACTACATTAGGTAACGCTAAAAACTGTGGTGCGCTTTCTACCGTCACACCACCTGTAGGGCAAAATTTCACGTCGCCAAATGGGCCCGAAAACCCTTTAAGCAATTTAATGCCGCCAACCGCCACCGCTGGGAATAATTTTAAAAAGTAATAGTCGTCAGCATTGGCCATCATAATTTCAGAGCCTGTTGAAACGCCAGGCAACAAAGGCAAGCCCATTTTACGAGCGGCTTGGCCTAACTCGCTAGTATAGCCAGGGCTTACTGCGAATTGGCAGCCAGCATCTTTAGAGGCTTGTGCATCTTTCAGATTACGCACTGTACCAGATCCCATAATCGCTTCTGGCAAAGCCTTGGCAATCGCTTCCATACCCGCTAATGCACATGAGGTACGAAGTGTAATTTCTAAGACGCGTATACCACCTTCTAATAAAGCCGCCGCCATAGGCACTGCATCTTCAACGCGATTAATAACAATAACTGGAATAACTGGGCCGTAATTGGCTAAATCTAATGTGTTCATGTTGTTTTACCTAATGTGAATAACTATTTTAAATTTTATTTTAAGCTCGCCTTAGTGAGGCGTAGGCTGGATAAATGGCATTTTCAAATGGCTAAAGCCAAGTGATTGCACCCTCTTCTGCTGACAATACATTTTTGCGCATGCCCCCAAACAACTCACGACCAAAGCCGTGTGCATTGTGGTGACGTTTGGTGTCTGAAAGCTCAGCCACTTCACGCTCAGCCCATTCATCTTCATCCACTAATACGTTGACCATACCCACAGTTGCATTCAAGCGAATAATATCGCCATCACGAACTTTGGCTAACGGGCCACCTGCATAGGCCTCTGGGCTTAAATGAATGGCTGCTGGAATTTTGCCTGAGGCGCCACTCATGCGACCATCTGTGACAATCGCCACTCTAAATCCTTTGTTTTGCAACACGGCTAACGGTGGTGTCAATTTATGCAACTCTGGCATGCCATTGGCTTTAGGGCCTTGGAAACGTACCACGGCAATAAAGTCTTTCTCTAACTCCCCACGATCAAATGCCGCTAATAATTCTTCTTGTGCATCAAATACAATGGCTGGCGCTTCAATAATATGACGGTCCGCTGGTACCGCAGAAATTTTAATCACGCTACGGCCTAAATTACCTTTAAGCAAGCGTAAACCACCAGACTCATCAAAAGGCGCTGACGCAGGACGCACTATGGTTTCATCACTGCTTTCTTTAGGCAAATCTTTCCAAACCAAGGCATCATTTTCTTTAGCAGGTACTTTCGCGTAATCACGCAAACCGCCATGCGATACAGTCAATACATCGGGGAACATATAGCCTGCGTCAATTAGTTCACGAATCACAAAGGCTGGGCCACCTGCATTTTGGAATTCATTCACATCTGCTTTACCATTTGGGTAAACACTAGCCAACAATGGCGTGGTTTTGGCCAAGTGATAAAAGTCTGTCCAGTCAATCATAATACCGGCTGCACGCGCCACTGCCACCCAATGAATCAAATGGTTTGTTGAACCGCCAGTCGCTAATAAAGCCACCATAGCATTCACAATCACATGCTCATCAACCAGCCGGCCTATCGGCGTAAATTGATCTTTCTTAGTTTTTTCTAATACCATCTTTACTGCTTCACGCGTCAGCAATTCACGCATACCATCATGTGGGTGGATAAAGGCAGAGCCAGGTACATGAAGACCCATTGCTTCCATCAGCATTTGGTTACTATTTGCCGTACCGTAAAAAGTACAAGTACCAGCACCATGATAGGCCGCAGATTCTGAGGCTAACAATTCTTGGCGGTTCACTTTACCTTGCGCATATTGCTCACGCACTTTAGATTTAGTGGTGTTATCAATACCAGTACTCATCGGACCTGATGGCACAAACACGCAAGGTAAATGACCAAACTGTAGCGCACCAATCAAAAGGCCAGGGACAATTTTATCGCAAACGCCTAATAATAAAGCCGCATCAAAAACATCATGAGAAAGCGCAATGGCAGTACTCATGGCAATCGTATCGCGACTAAATAGCGAAAGCTCCATACCAGGTTCACCTTGGGTAATACCATCACACATCGCTGGCACACCACCCGCTACCTGTACGGTTGCGCCATATTTATGCGCCTCATTGCGAATAATCTCAGGGTAGTTAACGTAAGGCTGATGCGCTGACAGCATCTCATTGTAAGCAGTCACAACGCCGATATTAGTTGCTTTTTCTACCACAACGCGCAACTTATCATTGGCTGGCATGGCCGCAAAAGCATGTGCCACATTCGCGCAACCTAAGCGATCTGCACCACGCTGCCGATTAATAATTTCATCTACACGATGCAAATAAGCCGTCCGGGTTGGCCGACTTTTTTCTATGATACGCTCGGTAACTTCTATATGAGATTGCTTCATTTTATATAAGACCATAAGGATTATTAAACTGCCTCAATTATCCCCAATGCAGACCTTATCGTCAAACGAATGATGGTTTGAAATGGATAATAGCTAAATACAAATAAGCAAATTAAGGCATAATTACTGGCAAATCTTGTAAACTTTTAAGAATGATATTAAATATGATTTTAGCTATATGGTTGATTATCGCTACAGTTGGATTTATTTATCTAGCAGCTCATTATAATTTTTGGCGCTCAAAAGCATCTAAAACTCACCCTCGTATTTTGATGTACCACAGCATTAATCACAATGCAGGGATTAGCCATCCTGATCTCGTTGTAACGCCCGCTAATTTCAAGGCGCAATTACAATATTTAAAAAAGAACCATTACCAGTTTTTTACCATGTCTGAGTTAATTGCTGGGCAACACCCGGCATCAACACTGGTGGCACTGACCTTTGATGATGGATTTGCGGATAACTACACACACATGTTTCCCCTGCTTAAAGAATTTAATGCCAAGGCGACCATTTTTCTTTGTCCAGATATGCCAAAAATCAACAAGCTTACAAAACAACAAATCCAAGAAATGCAAGCAACTGGTCTCGTTGAATTTGGGGCGCACACCATGACGCATCTTAATTTAGCACAAGCACCTGATGACATTGCACAGAATGAAATTTTGCAATCAAAAATACATGTTGAATCTATTACAGGGGTTACCTGCAACTCTTTTGCATACCCCTATGGCAGATTAAATGAACGCACAGCAAATTATGTTAAAAATGCAGGTTTTTTATGTGCAGTGACAGTTAAGAAAGGAATAGAAGCGCTAACTGACACCTACATGATTAAGCGAATTTCAGTGTTAGGAAAAACAAATATTGTGCAATTTCACATTGCCTTGACCCGAGGAAGATACAGAGTATGAATAATATTAGCGTTTTTTTAGTTGTTAAAAATGAGGCACTCAATATAGATCGCGTACTCAAAAGCGTTGAAGGCTTTGATGATATTGTCGTGGTAGATAGCGGCAGTCAAGATGAGACTATGGCATTAGCAAGTAAATATACAAATCGCTTATATCACCATGAATGGCAAGGCATGGCTCAGCAAAAAGAATATGCCAAATCGCTGTGTAAGCATGATTGGGTGCTAAATCTAGATGCGGATGAAGAATTAACCACAGAACTCAAACAACAAATTATAGATTTAGTCAGTCAACATAACGATGTCACCGGTGCCGACATTCCTATTCAAGAATTTTTTATGGGCTTGCCAGGGCATCTATCTGCAAAAATGAATAGCCATATTCGCTTATTTCGTAAAAGCATGGGCAGTTATGGCGCTGAGCGTTTTCATGAAAGTGCCGTAGTATCCGGAAAAATAAAACATTTAACAGGTTTTATTAATCATTACGGTGAAAAATCGATTGAAATAAAAATCGATAAATCCAATAAATATTCCAGTGGCAAAGCGCTAGATAAATTTGATCATGGCAAGCAAAGTAATTTCATGAAACTACTCTTGATATTCCCACTGATGTTTGTGAAATCTTACTTGTTACGTCGAAATTTCTTAAATGGTCGCCGTGGCTTTATCGGCAGCATGGTCAATGCTTTTTATGCTTTCTTAAAGGAAGCCAAATTGTATGAGCTAGAATTAAAACAAGGTGAAAGTTAAGGTTCCATTTTCCAACTTATGTCTGCCGCAAAACACACATTTAAGGAAAGTTTTATAGAACTCCGCATTGCTTCTCTAAGAAATTAGACGTTTCTGCAATCATCGCTTCTATTGAAAGCGCTTGCGCTGACCAACTAAAAGTATCTTTATACCCCAAATGCATCATATCAAGATTAGCCAGGCTTTCACTTAATAAATCATGCATGGCTCCGCTATTTCCGACCTCAACTAGATATTGCTTTGGAATAATTTCATTGGGGGCAGGAACATCAGTAGAAATAACCGGTATAGATTGACATAAAGCTTCTGCCATCACGTAGTTAAATCCTTCACGTTGTGAGGATATGACAATAAAGTCTGCTGCGCCAATTAATGCACTAGCATTATCGATAAAACCCGTCAGATGGATGGATGACGCTAAATTAAGTGCTTGAATTTGATTGTTCAACTTAGATTTTAATGGTCCATCGCCAATCAGAAGTAAATCAGCATCGATTCCCTGCCATGCATTAATCAGCATATCAAAATTCTTAACCTCAACTAATCGACCAATGGACATGATAATTGGTCGACTACCAATTAGATTAAACCGCTTAACAACTTCATCCCGAACTACTTTAATACTTGGACATTTCACACCATTAAAAATAACTTTTTTATTGGGATGATCTAAATCTTTTAAAACATCACTACTCACACCGATTACTGCATCCATCTTTAAATAACTACTTATTTCTTGTTTTTTACCATGTATTGTTGCCACGCTTGGACAAGATATAAATTTTTTTATGGAGGCCATTAAGCTAGTCGCTTTGCTGGCATGGGTATGAATAACATCGGGATTAATACATTTTATTGCCTTGTAGAATCGCCATAACAAAATAACATTTTTACGGCTTAAATGAAATGGCACTTTATGGATAATTACTTTGCAATCAAAGTGTTTGATAAATTCATTAGGAATAACAGCATGAACCTCATGACCCTCTGCCGCGAGACCATTACATAACTCAATAAAATGATTTTCCAGCCCCCCTTCACCATAACTGGCAACAATTTCACATATTTTCATGGGGGTTTTTACCTAATTCAGAATATAGCTCAAGAGTTGCAGCCAACATTTTAGCTTTAGTGAAATCGTACTGTGAATTAACTTTTGGTGGGTCGTAGATTAATTCTTCCACCTTTTTCAATAATAGGTCTGCTCGATTCATCGGTATTTTACCCGACGGGTAAACACTTCCTAATACCTCACCCACACCACCATGGTCGTAACCTACTACAGGCACACCCATACTCAACGCTTCCAGCACCGTGCGTCCAAATGATTCCGGTTTAGTAGATAGTGACAATACAACATCAGATATTGCATATATTTCCCGAATATCAGATCGATTACCAGTAAACGTAATCGTATCATCAAGCCCTTCTTGGTGAATGCAACTATGGAGTTCTGCTGCATACTGACGTCTTTTAGAATCTTCACCGCCTACAATCAATCCATGTATTTTATGGCCAGCTTGCTTAAGTTTGATGATGAGATCAATAAAATCACGGTGACCTTTCAAACGAGTTAATCGGCCTGGCAGGGTTAATATTTTATTGCCCTCAAGCTGAGGGAAATCTTGCTGCCATTGCTGAACCCATGCCATGGGTGGCTGGTAACTATAAGGAAATTCAACGGGGTCTACACCGCGATAAATGAGTTTAATATGCGATGGGTTGGTATTGGGGTAGTTTTTTTTAATATACTCACGTACCATTTCTGAAACAGCAATCACACGCTCACCTTTACACATGATCTCGCTGTACTTAGAAACGGAATACAACCCATGCACCGTAGTCACTAGATGCGGCCTATCATCTGTCGGAAGTCCTCGCCATGCCAAATACATAACCCAAGCAGGCATGCGTGAGCGAAGATGTAAAATGTCTGGCCGAGTCTGTTTAAGCCACCGTCGAACAGCCAAAACGTGACGCAAGGTTAACAAAGACTTTTTACCTAAATCCCAATTAATGTGCTGACTGCCTTGCGCTGTAAGTTTTTCTACCATACGGCCACCCGCTGAAATGACGATAGACTCATGCCCTGCTTGCACTAGTGCCTGCGCAATTTCTAAGGTACCTTTTTCTACTCCGCCACCATCAAGTGCTGGTAAAACTTGCACTACTTTCATAGCAAAAACCTTTGTTCAATGATCTCAGCACAGCGATCGGCCTCAGCCAACTTCATCACCGAGTCATTTAATGCGCCAAGATATCCTGCTGCTTGTAATTTTTCAATACCAAGAATAAGACGATTGTTATGGCGATAAGGCACCGTTAATAGCTTAACTCTACAGCCTGCAGTAAGCGCTTCATAAATCATGGACATGCTATCTTGTGTAACCCAACAATTTTCCGTTTTTGCCAGCATGGAGGGCAACCAATTGGCATTCGTTTCTGATGCAAGTACCACCGTCACATTAGCCAACGCCTGTAATGAATCGATGGTCTTGAGTGGTGTACGCCTTGATGTAGCAATGGTCCAATGTCCATCGTCTTGCTGGATGATATTTTCAACTTGAGCGAACAACCATTCATCACTCCAATCAAAATGTTTAGATGGCCCACCAACTAATATAAGCTTACTCTCTATATCCTTTTTCGCTGGTTGCATCCTATTGAGAGGGCCAATTGATTCGATAATATTGTGGCGTGCTAGAGGGGTGTCATGCTCAGGAATAATACACAGATCAAACCAACTAAGTGGCAGTGATGGCTTCATCAAAACAATGGCAGGAACCTGCATTATTTTGGCAAGAATTAATAAAGTAAAATGCGTGTGATGCCCTGTACTTACAATGAATTTTGGTGAGGATTTTTTTTGCTTCTGCTTCCAGGCATACCTAACTGCTTGCCATGCCTTCATGATTGGTACTTCCTGCCATGTTAGGTTTGGAGTCTTGCGCTGCAGGGCTTCAACCAAACCTAAAGACTGATTGACATGGCCAAGTTTACCATCAGTGACAATCCAAATATGTATTACATTACTCACAATAGCATTACTAAAGGCTACCGGCCATTTGACCGACTGGAAAAAGATATTTAAGATTATAAATCATAGGTTACACCGTCATAATTCCTCTTAGTTTAACTTAATCTAAGCAATATAGATGAATACTATAGCAGCCAACCTCAGTGAGGTTTTCTACAAGATTTTATCATTTCATTTGTGACGCAATCTGTAATTAAATCAACAATTGTGATGCACAATAAACACCGATTAAAACTTACAATTGTCACGATTCAATATAGCATAGTCCGCTATAATCAAATGCTATGAGCACTTTTAAATTTAGCTTAATAAGCTCGCTGCTCACTGCACTGGGTCAATTACCATTACTATATTGCATGGTTTTGATTTTTTTAAATACATGGGGGAATTTTGGCTAACACTAAAATCAAAAAAGTAATGCGCTCTTGCCCATCTTGCGGGGAGTCAGAAAGAATTCATCTACCCACCTACTCAAAAGACAATTGGCTAATTGACCGTTGCATCAACTGCGACATGGTTTACTTATCAAACCCTCCTCCTCAGTCTACTTTATTTGATGAGTATGCTTGGGAAGACACGTCTAAACAAGAACGCGCAAGAAGGCGACAAAATCGTAGGTTATATTATTTTTTTAGTGATGGCGTAAAAAAAATTCGTGGTTTTTTACGTTCTTTTTTTAAATACAAAAAAGAAATCCGCTACGTTCTTAAATATGCTCGTGGTTATAATATTCTTGATATTGGTGCTGCTGACGGTAAAATACTAGACGTGTTGCCAGCCCCATACATCCCCTATGGAATTGAACCTTCGCCTGCATTACAAAATATTTGCCATCAGAAATATGAGAAGAAAGGTGGCTTTTGTATTAAAGATGTAGCTATTACGGGGTTAGCAAATATCACAACGTCATTTGACTTTGTCTTAATGCGCTCGTTTCTTGAACACGATTCAGAGATGCTAGGGACATTGACCAGCGTCTATAAGAGCTTAAAAGATGATGGTGGCGTATTAATAAAAGTACCTAATTTTGACTGCTGGAATGCTAAGTTACGACTATCAGGATGGCCAGGTATGCGCTATCCTGACCATGTTAATTATTTCACTCCAGCAACACTAAGGAAAACATTGGAAAGAGTTGGCTTTAAATATATATACATGCCAATACATTGGCGGCTACCTACAAGTGATAATGTTTGGGTATTGGCTTACAAAAAATTAGCGCTATAAAAAACTTACCCTATTTAGTATTTGATTCCATGCCTAACCCCTTATGAGTCCTTTCAAATTTAAACTGCTACGTTTACTGCTAGCTGCATTTAGTCTTTTGCCATTGCCGGCGGTGCATGGTTTGGGTGTTTTATTAGGCTGGCTCGGCGCTATTCTCTCGTTCAAACACGCACGGCTTACCAAAATAAATTTGCAAGCCAGCGGTATTTACCAAGATGAAATCGAATTTAAACGGGCTGTTCGACAAAATATTGGCGAATCTGGTAAGGCACTTTTAGAAACTTTGGCTATTTGGTTTCGTAATGACAAGCGGCAATTATCACTCGTACGAAGCTTTGATGGCTGGAACCACATTGAAGCTGGCTTAGCTCGCGGTAAGGGTATTATTTTTCTAACCCCACATATGGGTTGTTTTGAAATTACCTCACTGTATGTTGCAACACGCCGCCCAGTCACTGTACTTTACCGTCCGCCACGGCATGCCTGGATGTTACCTTTAATGAACATGGGCCGAAAACGTGGCCAAATTATTTTGGCACAAGCAAATATTCATGGCGTAAAGCAACTGTTCCAAGCCATTAAACGTGGCGAAGCAATTGGCATGTTGCCCGACCAAGCGCCCCTTGAGGGTGAAGGTGAATGGGCGCCATTTTTTGGAAGGCCCGCTTACACCATGACGCTGGTATCAAAATTAGCGAAAAAAACCGGTGCGCAAGTACTTATGGTATTTGGCGAACGCTTAAGTTATGGTCGTGGCTACGATATTCATATACGACCAATTGCCGATGGTGGCATCAATACACCCACGCTACTTAATACCGAAATTGAACGTACTGTCATGCAATGCCCAACCCAATATTTATGGGGATATGACCGCTATAAAGCTCGTGATTAGCTAACTGACGTACAGCATCACTTCAATTCACGCCCTAACACCGCAACAGCCTAATTTTAACGCTCAAAAATTAATTAACTATTTTTATATTTCTAGCTTGAGATTTTGCAAGCAGCCCCCATCAATGAAACACTGTATAAAATAATTGAGGATGCTTCATGACCGAATACAATCAAGAACCTAAAATTGACAACGCTAGCGAGACTGCTGCTAACGAATCAATTGACCCATCTATCCGCATCGCAGACCTAGAAGTGCAACTCGCTGAAGCGCAAGCGGCCGTGTTATATATCAAAGCGGATGGTGAGAATATTCGCCGTCGTGCGATGGATGATATTGAAAAAGCACGTAAATTTGCATTAGAGAAGTTCTCTAATGAATTGTTAGCCGTTAAAGACAGTTTAGATGCGGCATTGCTCATCGAAGCCACCGAAGTACAAAGTTATAAAGATGGCGTAGACATTACCGCCAAGCAACTAGGTGCAGTATTTGATAAATTCAACATTGCGGAAATAAACCCTGTGGGTGAAAAGTTTGATCCAAACAAGCATCAAGCCATTAGCATGCTAGAAAATAGTGGCGAACCTAATACAGTCACGGTAGTTTTACAAAAGGGTTATACGCTGAATGATCGCGTATTGCGCCCAGCTTTAGTGATGGTAGCTAAGTAATTTTCAATCAATTGCAAACGACTACTTGAAATATTGTGAACAATCTCCATTAACAAGACATGGATTTTAAATAAGTCCGAATGGAATAAAACAGCTGCCGTTCAATCAAGCGTTCTGTTGTTATTCACATTCATATGAGACTAACTAGATTTTAAAAAGGAATAGGAATTATGGGAAAAATTATTGGTATTGACTTAGGTACAACAAACTCATGCGTAGCCGTGATGGAAGGTGGCAAACCGCGCGTGATTGAAAACTCTGAAGGTACACGTACCACGCCTTCTATTATTGCTTATCAAGAAGATGGTGAAATTTTGGCGGGTGCTCCAGCAAAACGCCAGGCAGTCACTAACCCAAAAAATACGCTTTACGCGGTTAAGCGTTTAATTGGTCGTCGTTTTGATGAAAAAGAAGTCCAAAAAGATATTGGCCTAATGCCCTACACTATTGCAAAAGCTGATAACGGCGATGCATGGGTTGAAGTGCGTGGCGTAAAAATGGCACCACCACAAATTTCAGCTGAAGTATTACGTAAAATGAAAAAAACTGCCGAAGATTACTTAGGCGAAGAAGTGACAGAAGCGGTCATTACCGTACCTGCGTACTTTAATGATAGTCAACGTCAAGCAACTAAAGATGCTGGCCGTATTGCTGGTTTAGATGTTAAACGCATTATTAACGAGCCTACTGCTGCTGCACTTGCGTTTGGTTTAGATAAACAAGAAGGCGATCGTAAAATTGCTGTATACGACTTAGGTGGCGGTACATTTGACGTTTCTATTATTGAAATTTCCAGCATTGATGGCGAACATCAGTTTGAAGTGCTTTCAACTAACGGTGACACGTTCTTAGGTGGTGAAGACTTTGATAATCGTTTAATTGACTTTTTAGCGGATGAGTTCAAGAAAGATAACGGCGGCTTAGATTTACGCAATGATTTATTAGCGAAACAGCGCCTAAAAGAAGCCGCTGAAAAAGCGAAGATTGAACTATCTGGTGCAACACAAACTGAAGTTAACTTACCCTACATTACTGCTGATGCCACTGGTCCTAAACACTTAGTGGTTAAAATTACTCGCACAAAATTAGAATCTTTAGTAGAAGACTTAATTGAGCGCACCATGGCGCCTTGCCGTGTAGCCATTAAAGATGCTGGCGTTTCAATTGACGATATTACTGATGTCATTTTAGTCGGCGGTCAAAGCCGTATGCCTAAAGTGCAAGAAAAAGTGAAAGAGATTTTTGGTAAAGAGCCACGTAAAGACGTCAACCCAGATGAAGCGGTAGCTGTCGGTGCTGCTATTCAAGGTGGCGTGTTAAAAGGTGATGTGAAGGACGTGCTATTACTTGATGTAACGCCATTATCACTTGGCATCGAAACACTTGGCGGCGTAATGACAAAAGTGATTAAGAAAAATACCACGATTCCTACTAAGGCATCGCAAACTTTTTCAACCGCTGATGACAACCAAAATGCAGTAACGATTCAAGTATTGCAGGGTGAGCGTGAAAAAGCGGCAGCAAATAAATCACTTGGCCAATTTAATTTAAGCGATATCCCACCAGCACCACGTGGTATGCCACAGATTGAAGTGACCTTTGACATTGATGCTAACGGTATCTTACACGTGAGCGCAAAAGATAAAGCCACAGGTAAAGAAAATAAAATTACCATCAAAGCCAATAGCGGTCTCAGTGAAGCTGAGATTCAGCAAATGGAAGAAGATGCGATTAAATACGCAGATGAAGACAAGAAATATCGCGAATTAGTAGATGCTCGCAATGCTGCTGATGGCATGGTGCACTCTGTGAAAAAATCATTGAGTGAGCATGGTGATAAGTTAGATGCTGCTGAAAAAGAAGCGATTGAAACTGCCATTAAAGAAGTTGAAGATGTCTTGCAATCAGATGATAAAGACGCGATTGAAGCCAAAACTACCGCTTTAACTGAAGCTTCTCAAAAGCTAGGTGAGAAAGTTTACGCTGAGCAACAAGCGCAAGCTAATACCGAATCAGCTCAACCAGAAGGCGAAAAAACGGTGGATGGCGATGTAGTCGATGCTGAATTTGAAGAAGTGAAAAAAGACTAAAAAGTCGTCGTTAGCATGTAGTCGCTAGTCGTTAGCATCCTATCAGGTGCTAGCGACTTTTGCGCTAATAACTAATGACTACAAACTAGTGAAGTACAACCACCAACTAACGACTAAAAACTAGCGACTAAATTATGGCAAGCAAAAAAGATTATTACGAAGTATTAGGCGTTAATAAAGACGCTACCGAAGAAGAAATTAAAAAATCTTATCGAAAATTGGCGATGAAGTTTCACCCTGATCGCAATCCGGACAATCCGAATGCGGAGGAACATTTTAAAGAGGCAAAAGAAGCCTACGAAATGTTAAGTGATGATCAAAAACGAGCGGCCTATGATCAATATGGCCATGCTGGAGTTGAACAAGGTGGAGGAGCAGGCGGCTTTAGTGGTGCAGGTTTTGGCGACGCGTTTGGTGATATTTTTGGTGATATTTTTGGTGGCGGCCGCGCTGGTGGCCAAGCAAATAAAGTTTATCGTGGCGCTGATTTACGCTACAACATGGAAGTATCTTTAGAAGACGCTGCAAAAGGTACGGAAACCAAAATCCGCATCCCAGTACAAGCGACCTGCGAAACTTGCAAAGGCTCTGGTGCGCGTCCCGGTACACAACCTGTGACTTGTACAACCTGTGCTGGTCATGGCCAAGTACGTATGCAGCAAGGATTTTTCTCGGTACAACAAACCTGTCCAAAATGTCATGGTAACGGCAAAATGGTCAAGGATCCTTGCCCAACCTGTAACGGTGCAGGGCGCCTTAAACAAAACAAAACGCTATCCGTTAAAATTCCTGCAGGGGTTGATGAGGGCGATAGAATTAGACTTAGTGGTGAAGGTGAAGCTGGGGTTAATGGCGGTCCAACAGGTGATTTGTATGTAGTGATTCATCTAAAAGAACACGCTATTTTCCAACGTGAAGGCGGTAATTTACATTGTGAAATGCCCATTAGTTTTAGCACAGCAGCACTAGGTGGTGAGATTGAAGTGCCTACACTAGGCGGCTCAGCTAAAATGAAAATTCCAGCTGAAACTCAAACGGGTGGAGTCTTTAGGTTACGTGGCAAAGGCATTAAGCCACTACGCCAATCTGAGCATGGCGATTTGATGGTACATGTCGTGGTTGAAACGCCCGTTAAACTCACCGAAAAACAAAAAGAATTGTTACGTGAATTTGAAACCAGCACGCAAGCAGATTCAGGCAAACATAGCCCACGTAATAAATCTTGGATGAATAAAGTTAAAGATTTTTTTGAATAATTGCGCATTGAATAAAGGCTGACTCAAATCAAAAGAGTCAGCCTTTATTTATTTTCTAAGCTTGCCTGGATAGCCCTTAGCTCTATATCAGCATCACTGAACGTCTCATATTTCACAGCTGTGGTTTTTGCATACCAGTACTTACTATTCCATTCGTCCCCCTCAATTTTATGCAGTACTGCATGTAGCCAGTTAGCGCTAGGGTCGTGGTATTTCTGCGCAATATGATGTGCGGCATACCAATCGCCTGCTAGCGCAGCTTGTACAGCCATCATTAATTCACTGGTCAAAATACTGTAATTTCTTATGTCTAGGTAAGCTTTTTAAGTGCGCCTCGGCAACGCTTGCGGTAGAACGGTCTTGGTAGGATTTTGAGGCAATAATCTTTATCGGCGGATTGGCGCGCGTGTAACGAGCGCCTTTACCTGTTACATGGGCAGCGAAACGAGATTCTAAATTATTGGTGATACCAGCGTAATAAGCACCATTGTTACATTCCAAAAGGTATAAAAACCAAGTCATCACATTAAGGTTCAATTTTTCTTAATAAGTACCCGCTTGAATAAACTCGACTTTATAGCCATCTGGGTCTTCTACAAAAGCAATCACTGTGGTGCCATGGAGCATAGGCCCAGCTTCACGTACCACTTTGCCGCCAGCCTTTCTAACTGCCTCACAAGCTTGATAAGCATCATCCACTTCTAGCGCCACATGACCATAAGCCTTACCCATATCATAGCTTTCTACACCATAGTTATAAGTAAGCTCTAACACAGTATGTGTTGCTTCATCACCATAACCCACAAAGGCTAAACTGAATTTCCCTTCAGGAAAATCATGTTGACGTAAGACCTTCATGCCAAGAATTTCAGTATAAAACTGTATTGAGCGCTCCATATTACCTACGCGAAGCATGGTGTGTAACATACGCATATTAAATCCCCGTTATTTAGCTGCAGTTAATTGATAGTATTTTTCGAGTAGCTGCTCTTTATTTTCAACCACGTCTGGATTAAATGGAATGCAATCTATCGGGCAAACTTCCTGGCACTGAGGCTTATCGTAGTGACCCACACATTCGGTGCATAAATTAGGGTTAATTTCATAAATCTCTTCGCCCTGAAAAATAGCATTATTTGGGCAGGCTGGTTCACACACGTCGCAATTAATGCACTCATCAGTAATCATTAAAGCCAAAATCAGCGCCCTCGCTTTTGTTTAATTGCATGATTCACTGTTGGAGAAACGAACGCTTGCACGTCGCCACCCAGCACTGCTACTTCACGCACCAAGCTAGATGAAATAAACATAAACTGTTCAGATGGCGTTAAAAATAAAGTTTCAAATTGTGGGTAGAGTTTACGGTTCATGCCTGCCAGTTGAAATTCATATTCAAAGTCTGAAGCTGCACGCAAGCCACGAACAACCATTTTTGCACCTTGATCTTGCACGAACTGCATAAGCAAACCACTAAATCCCACTACTTTAATATTACTGGCGTTGCCAAATACTCCTTTGGCTAGGGCAACACGTTCATCCAAAGTAAACAGTGTATTTTTATTGGTGCTATCCGCAACAGCCACAATCACTTCATCAAACAAATCTGAGGCACGGCGAACGATATCCTCATGTCCTAAGGTGATGGGGTCAAATGTGCCAGGGTAAACTGCTACACGATTTTTAGTCATCTCGATTCCCTATCAATTTTTTTGAGCTTTTAGTAAGTGGTAAAAAACATTACCTGCTTTATTTTGTTTGACGATTTGCCAATCAGCCATAAACCCAGCGCTTGCATTTAGCTGAGATTCATCTAGAGCATACTCAGCTTCAACGTAAACTAAGCCCTCCGCATGCAAATGCGTTGCTATCAGAGGTAATAGTTTAGGCAGCCATTCCTGATTGTAAGGTGGGTCTAAAAAAATAATATTGAATTTTAACGTATTTTGGTTTAAAAATTGCAAAGCATCTTGATGCAGAATGTTTGCTTTGTCTGCTTGCAAGAGCTGCTTGTTACTGATTAATGCCTTGCAAGCTGGTAAAGACTTCTCTACCAACGTTACTGCAATAGCCCCTCGGGATAAAGCCTCAAAGCCCATGACCCCAGTACCAGAAAATAGATCTAAGCAATTAAGGCCGGCTAAATCCTGCCCCAGCCAATTAAATACCGTCTGCCTAACCCGCTCTGGGGTAGGCCGTAAACCTTCCGCATCAGGGAACTTAATTAAACGGCTACGCCACTCGCCTGCATTGATACGTACCGTGTTCAGCTTTTTTTCTGTCACTTTTGCCAAAATTGAATCTAAGCCTTTGTAGTCTAGTGTTATTGTTATGGCGCGCTCGGGTCACCCACTATCACTGTAACAAAATTCTCCGGCTTAATGCGACGATTAAACGCGTCTTTAATTTGCGCAGTAGTCACACTCGCCACTTTTTTGTTGTAGTCGTCTAAATAACTAAGCGGCAGCTTATAAAAACCTATCAAGGCCAAGTAATCTAAAATCTTACTATTGCTGTCTATACGCATCGGAAAGCCGCCAATAATATTGGCTTTTGCTGCCTTTAGTTCAGGTTCAGTAACGCCGTCTTTGAGAAATTTACTTAACGTTTCACGCACTAATTTAAGCGCATCTTCAGCTTGATCTTTTTTAGTTTGCAAGCCTATTTGAAATGGTCCTAAATCAGCCATTGGCATAAAGTAGCTATACACGCTATAAACCAAACCACGTTTTTCACGCACTTCTTCAGTCAAACGAGAAACAAAGCCACCACCGCCTAAAATGTAGTTACCCACATATAAGGGGAATAAGTCTGGATCACCCCGTTTAATACCCGGGTAGCCTAGCAAAATATGTGATTGCGATGCAGGATGAACAATACGTTTTTCAATAGCTTGCGTCGGATAAGTCACGGGTGGAATTGCTACGACCGCTGTGGCCTTTGGCATACCACTAGAAATATTTTCCGCAATCGCATTGGCTTGCTCTCTAGTGAGATCGCCCATCATGGCAATGACTGCACCTTTTGCACTGTAATACCTAGTATAAAAATCTTGCAAATCTTGACGTTTTATTTTGGCCACACTATCCACTTCACCACTCTCTTCCAGGCTATAAGGGTGTGTACCGTAAAGCGCTGACATAAAGGCTTTGCTTGAGATACTTTCAGGCTGAGTAGCGGATTCTTGCAAGCCTGAAATAATGCGTGCTTTTTCACGGGTCAAAACAGCTTCGGGAAAGTCTGGTTTTTGTAAAATTTTGACAAATACATCAAGCGCCTGTTTTTGTTCACGCGCACTACTTAATGTACGCAATTTAAACGCTGCTCGATCACCATCAAAATCGCCACCCAAAATGGCACCAATATCTGCCATATTGTTCGCAATCTGCTCATCAGTCATACCAGCTGCGCCCAATGACATCATGTATCTAGTAATGCCAGCTAAGCCAGATTTCTCCACCGTATCATGTACGCTACCCGCAGCAAAATTCACACTCAAATCGACAATGGGTAAATCATGATTTTCTACAAAGTAAACTTCAGCGCCTGAGGTAGTCTGCCACTGCTGAATTTTGACAGCCGCTTCCGCACTGAGTGAAAAAAGAGAAAGCATTAGATGAAGTACTAATATTTTTTGGATGCATTTAAGATTCATTATTGAAATACCTTGAAATTAGAAATTAAACATACCATTCGACTAGCTCAGGGGCTTTTAAGCTTAATGCACATGCGGCTTACCTTTGGGCTGTGCATTGGGGTCAATGGGCTGCGGATCTAAAGTGGCAATGGTTAGATTGTCTTCTAACAAGTATTTTTTAGCCACGGCTTGTACTTGTTCTGCTGTGACTGCTCTTAACTTATTAGGGTAATCATCTAAAATTTTCCATGAAAATCCAATACTTTCA
>CAILFU010000163.1 GCA_903833595.1 uncultured Pseudomonadota bacterium | reverse complement strand
GGTTTGCGATAACCTGAGAACTCTAAAGTGGCTGGCCAGAACAGTGCGTGGAAATAAAGAATGTCTTTACCAATAAAGTGATAAAGCTCCGTTTTGCTATTCTCAGCCCAATACTCATCAAAATCTAGACCCTTAGCTTGGCAAAGATTTTTAAAGCTTGCCATATAGCCTATTGGTGCATCTAGCCAAACATAAAAGTATTTTCCAGGGGCATCTGGAATTTCAAAGCCAAAGTAAGGCGCATCGCGTGAGATATCCCAATCATTCAAGCCACTTTCAAACCACTCCGCCATTTTATTAGCAGCTTCACCTTGCAAGGTACCTGAACGTGTCCACTCTTTTAAAAAATCTTCACATTCTGAAAGCTTAAAGAAATAGTGTTCAGTTTCTTTACGAATGGGTGTAGCGCCTGAAACTGCTGAATAAGCATTGATTAATTCAGTAGGGTTATAAGTTGCCCCGCAAACTTCACACGAATCACCATACTGATCTTTAGCATGACATTTTGGGCATTCACCTTTAATAAAACGGTCTGGTAAGAACATGTTTTTGACTGGGTCATAAAACTGTTCAATCGTTTTTGTGGCTATCTTTCCTTTTGCTTTTAATTTCTTATAGATACTTTGTGAAAGCTCTTTATTCTCAGGTGCATTGGTTGAATAATAATTATCAAACTCAACTAAAAACTCTTGAAAATCTGCCGAATGCTCTTTGTGAACACCGTCAATCAAGGCTTCGGGCGTAACGCCCTCTTTCTCTGCTCGCAACATAATTGGCGTGCCATGCGTATCATCAGCACACACATAATGCACTGTATGTCCCTGCATTTTCTGAAAGCGCACCCAAATATCAGTTTGAACATATTCCACCAAGTGGCCTAAATGGATACTGCCATTGGCATATGGAAGTGCTGAAGTAACAAGCAGTTTACGAGGAGATTTTACAGTTGCCATGAGATAAATGGATCTATTAAGCTAAAACGCTATTCTAGCAAATGACGCGCGCTTAACCCAGCGTTGATTAAGGATTTTATTAACATAGGACGCATCAATAGCCTTAACTCACAAGCCAATTTTTTATACAAATCACCTAAGCCAGCAAGACATCAGTTAAAATACCTTATCTTTTTACTCAAGATTAATAATCATAATTATTTCAACAGGAATTTACGTAATGGCAATAACGGAATTACTCATTCAAAGCACTTTAAAAATATGTATAGACCCGAATACTGGCAAGGATTTTATCAGCAGTAAATCTGCCAGAAATATCCGAGTCAACGGTAGTGATGTTAGCGTTGATATTGTGCTTGGTTACCCTGCAAAATCAGTCATGGCAGATGTGCAAGCATTGGTGAGTATGGCCCTCAAAGAATTACCTAACATTGGCAACGTTACAGTCAATATGAGCAGTCGCATAGTCGCGCACAAAGCCCAGCAAGGCGTAACCTTACTACCCAATGTAAAAAATATTATCGCAGTTGCTTCAGGTAAAGGGGGAGTTGGAAAATCAACCACTTCCGTTAATTTAGCGTTAGCGTTAGCGGCAGAAGGCGCTAATGTAGGTTTGTTAGATGCTGATATTTATGGTCCAAGTCAACCACAGATGCTGGGTATTAGTGGCCGTCCTGAAAGTACCGATGGGAAAAGCATGGATCCAATGCTGGCGCATGGCATACAAGCGATGTCTATTGGGTTTTTAATCGATAATGACACGCCCATGGTGTGGCGAGGACCCATGGTAACGGGCGCCTTAGAGCAATTGTTACGTGATACTAAATGGCGCGACTTAGATTATTTAGTCATTGATCTGCCGCCCGGCACAGGCGACATTCAACTCACCCTCGCACAGAAAATTCCAGTGACCGGTGCAATTATCGTGACCACACCACAAGATATTGCTTTACTGGATGCGCGCAAAGGTTTAAAAATGTTTGAGAAAGTCAGTATTCCAATTTTAGGTATTGTAGAAAATATGAGCACCCATATCTGCAGTCAATGTGGTCATGAAGAGCATATCTTTGGCACTGGCGGTGGTGCATTAATGTCTAAAGATTACAGCGTAGATTTACTCGGTAGTTTGCCCCTTGACATTAAAATTCGCGAGCAATCTGATGGCGGGCAACCAACTGTAATTGCTGATCCAAACGGTCCAATAGCCACTATTTATAAAAAAATAGCGCGTGCTGCTGCTATTAAAATAGCTAACTCAAGCCAAGATCACAGCACTAAATTTCCAAATATTGTCATTCAAAATAGCTAGAGATTGCTAGCAGATATGAATCAAACAAAACACGGTATTGCGGAAAAACTGATAGGCTCACCTTACGAAAGTATGGATGAGCGCACTAAAAAAGTTGCGCGTCATATTACAGAGCGCAAACACATATCGCGTGACACTTCCAAAGAGCTTGATGACAGCATTACTTTTGGTCAACGTGCGGCGGATGCAGTCGCTAAATTTCGTGGTTCTTGGTCTTTTATTATGCTGTTTGCAATCACCCTGGTCTTCTGGGTAATTCTTAATTCATACATTCTGATTAATTACGACAAAACATTTGACCCATACCCATACATACTGTTGAATTTATTTTTATCGATGCTCGCTTCTATACAAGCACCTATCATCTTGATGTCACAAAATAGGCAAGGTGAAAAAGATCGTTTAAACGCTGACCACGATTATGAAGTCAACCTTAAAGCTGAACTCGAAATCATGTTGCTACATGAAAAGATAGATGCATTGCGAACAGAACAATGGAACGAGCTAATCGCTATTCAAAAAGAGCAACTAATATTGTTGGGTAATTTACTAGATAAAAATCAAGACTAAGTAAGCTTAACTTCATAACAATATACGTCTACACCGTTTTCTGGTGCAATCAATGTAGCTGGAATAGCAATTCCTTTACGCCAGTTATCAACAGCCTCTTGTTTACCTGCCCCTGTGACTA
Organism: uncultured Pseudomonadota bacterium; assembly: GCA_903833595.1. Taxonomy (GTDB): domain Bacteria; phylum Pseudomonadota; class Gammaproteobacteria; order Burkholderiales; family Methylophilaceae; genus Methylotenera. The sequence goes on along the minus strand of CAILFU010000163.1, from coordinate 7,056 downwards.
TAAAAATCACTTGCCGCGTATTATTTAAGCGGTTTTGACTTAGGGTAATGCGCTCCGCTGGGGGCTTTGGAGAATTAAATACAGGAACTGCGTCTGCAGTATTATCTAGCGCATGGTTGGGAAATAGTGACGCAGTATGTCCATCTTCACCTAATCCTAAAAGTACCATATCAAAAGTAGGCACGCCTCTTAACGTCTGGGCGTAAACTTTTGCACCATCTATTGGCCCTAATTCAGCGGGGATATCATGAACCTGACTTGTCGGAACATCCACGTAATGTAGCCAGACTTGTTCAACCATCAGGCTATTGCGGTCTTCATGGTCTAAAGGCAAGCAACGCTCATCACCATGGTAAATATGCCACTTGGACCAATCCATATTCAATTCACGCAATAGTCGATATACAGCACGCGGCGTATTACCGCCTGCTAGCACAATTGAAAATTGACCGCGTTTAGCAATCGCTTCATTGGCATTTTTCACAATGGCGTCGCACACGCCGTGCCTCAAACATTCAATACTATTAAAGTGTTCCCATCGCGTATTTTTAGCCTGCATATTCATTAAAACTCACATCAAAAAAGTTAGGTGAAATTTGACACTAAATTAAGAAAATTGTCATGCTTTTTATACTTTTTTACATCAAACTACTGTATGAAATTGCCTGCTTGCTTTATCATATACGGTTATTCTTAATACACATTATCAGGACCAAAAATGCTAATTAAAGACAGCGAAATTGTAGCTCTTAATACCCCAACAGGTGAAATGCGCGCGCATATTTTTCGCCCAGCAGCACCAGGCAATTATCCTGGCATTCTAATGTTTTCAGAGATTTTCCAAGTGACAGACCCTATTCGCCGCACTGCAGCGATGCTTGCTGGCCATGGGTTTATCGTGGCTTGTCCAGAAATTTACCATGAACTTGAGCCTGCAGGCACGGTGATTCCTTATGACGAAGAAGGCACCACACGCGGCAATGCTCATAAAATTACCAAAGAAATTCATGCCTATGATAGCGATGCTCGCGCAGTACTAGATTACTTAAAATCACGCAGCGATTGCACAGGACGCCTTGGTGTGATGGGTATATGCGTAGGGGGCCATCTGGCATTCCGTGCCGCTATGAACCCGGGTGTGCTTGCTGCAGTCTGTTTTTACGCCACTGACATACACAAAAAAGCATTGGGTTTAGGTAAAAACGATAATTCATTAGAACGCGCCGGCGAAATTAAAGGTGAACTTTTACATATTTGGGGTCGCCAAGACCCACATGTGCCATTAGAAGGTCGCAATATGGTAAAAGCACGCCTTGACGAGGTGGGCGCCCGTTACACATGGCACGAATTCAATGGTCAACATGCATTTATGCGCGATGAAGGTCACCGCTACGACCCAGCACTATCACGCTTAAGCTGGGATTTATTGCTCGAATTATTCCATCGCCGCTTAGGTTGGGGTGATTTAGATATGGAAACAGACGGCGCACCTGCTGAAAGCCGTCATTAATTAATAATGTCTCAATATCCATCACTAAAATCGCTTAAGTAATAATGACTACCGATACGACACTCATCATTACTTAAGCAAACATTTAAATTTTAAGGTTCTAAAATGGCTAAAAAAATTGACCCCTGTACTCTAGTACTCTTTGGCGCTAGCGGAAACTTATCTCGTGTCAAATTAATGCCTGGTCTATTTCGCTTAGATGCAGCAGGCCGACTGCCAGACCATATGGCAATTCTTTCTGTAGGTCGTGGTGAAGTGTCACGCGAAGCATGGCAAGCCGACATTAAATCTATGTTAGATGCTAAGTTTAAAAACGGGTACGATAAAGCGGTATTTGATCGTTTTATTGCACGTAATCACTATCACGCGAATCCACCAACAGATCCAAATGCTTTCAATAAAATGAAAACGTCCTTAAGTGATGCAAACGTATTCCCGCAAAATTTAGCTTATTTCTTATCAGTTCGCCCAACAGACTTTGCTCCAATTGTAGAGCAACTCTCAGGTGCAGGCTTGCTAGACGAAAGTAAATACTGGCGTCGCGTATTGATTGAAAAGCCATTCGGCACTAACCTGCCTTCCGCTCAAGCACTACAGACATCAATCACCAAGCATCTGAAAGAAAGTCAAATCTACCGTATAGATCATTATTTAGGTAAATCTGCCTTACAAAACATCATGTTGACGCGTTTTGCCAACACTATGTTTGAGCCGATTTGGAATAACCAATATATCGACCATGTACAAATTACCAATAATGAAATTTTAGGCGTGGGTGATCGTACTGAGTTTTACAACAATACGGGCGCCTTACGTGACATGGTGCAAAGCCACTTACTACAAACACTTGCACTAGTTGCCATGGAAAAACCAAAAGATTTAAGTCCAGACAGCATTCGGGCTGAAAAAATAAAACTATTAGAATCTATACGTCCATTGCCTGTTAATGAAATACACAAAAATGCATTTCGTGCTCAGTATGCAGCAGGACGAGTTTGCGTAGCAGATGGTCACGGCGAAAATGTTGCAGGCTATTTAGATGAACTTGCTAGAGATGGTGTGACTGAAAGCGTTACAGAAACCTATGCAGCACTTAAATTATTTATTGATAACCCGCGCTGGAAAGGTGTGCCATTCTATGTGCGCACAGCAAAACGAATGCATGAAGGCAATACTGCTGTCTCCATTCGATTCAAAAAAGCACCTATGCAATTGAATAATGAGCAACACCAAAACTGGCTGACACTTAACATTCAGCCACGTGAGTGCATCAAAATGGAAATTGAATCTAAGATTCCTGGCCTAGATATTGCCACCCGCACACTAAGTATCGACGGTCCTCAACGTCAGCAAGGTGACGAAAGCATTGATTCTTATGAATCACTTCTACTTAATTTAATGGAAGGTGATTCATCACTTTACCTACATATTAGCGAAGTAGAAGCACAATGGCGTTTAATAGACCCTATCGTCAAAGCGTGGGCAGAAGACAAATCCTCTGTACACCAATACAGAGCTGGTAACCGAGACCCTGAAGAATCTAGTGTAATTTTTGATTCTAAAGACCAATTCTGGCGCTACAGCATTGAATTAGGTGGCGATAAGCACTAAAAATTTACAACTAATAGTAAATTTGTTGCTATTATCTGCACTTACTAAAGTCGGGCCCAAAGCGGAGTTAGTAACTCCGCTTTTTTATCTTTCAACCCATTAAAAGCATCAATTATGAGCATAAAATCAGACAAGTGGATACGCAAAATGGCAGAGCAACACGGCATGATTGAGCCGTTCGAGCCAAATCAAGTGAAGCAAAATACCAATGGCGAGCGTATGGTGTCATACGGCACGTCTAGCTACGGTTACGATATTCGCTGTAGTAAGGAATTTAAACTCTTTACCAATATTAACAGTACGATTGTTGACCCGAAGAATTTTGACCCGAATTCGTTTGTAGAAGTGAATGCTGATTATTGCATCATCCCACCCAATTCATTTGCACTTGCACGTACTGTTGAGTATTTTAGAATTCCACGAAATGTCTTGACGATTTGTTTAGGCAAATCGACTTATGCTCGCTGTGGCATTATTGTCAACGTCACGCCATTCGAACCTGAATGGGAAGGCTACGTAACCTTGGAATTCAGCAATACCACACCACTGCCAGCTAAAATCTATGCGAATGAAGGTTGCGCACAAGTTCTATTTTTTGAAGCTGATGCAGATGACATTTGCGAAACGAGTTACAAAGACCGTGGTGGAAAATATCAAGGTCAAGTTGGCGTCACCCTACCTAAGATTTAATTAAGGAAATCTATTTAATGAAGTTCCGCTTTCCTATTGTTATTATTGACGAAGATTTTCGCTCAGAAAACTCATCTGGCTTAGGTATTCGCATGCTCGCCAAAGCCATAGAGTCTGAAGGTTTTGAAGTATTAGGCGTGACGAGCTACGGCGACCTCACCTCATTTGTACAACAACAAAGTCGAGCTTCTGCCTTTATTTTATCGATTGATGATAACGAGTTTATTGAAGAAAACCGTGACGCCTTAGACAACTTGCGCAAATTTGTTGATGAAATTCGTTACCGCAATGAAGAAATACCTATTTTCTTACATGGTGAAACGCGAACATCTCGCCATATTCCTAACGAGATTTTACGAGAACTCAATGGTTTTATTCACATGTACGAAGACACGCCAGAATTTGTGGCACGCTACATTCTACGTGAAGCACGCACTTATTTAGATAGCTTGCCACCTCCGTTTTTTAAGGCATTAACAGAATATGCAGCAGATGGTTCATACTCATGGCATTGCCCAGGCCATTCTGGCGGCGTAGCGTTTTTAAAATCTCCCGTGGGTCAAATGTTCCATCAGTTCTTTGGTGAAAACATGCTGCGCGCTGACGTTTGTAACGCGGTAGATGAACTTGGTCAATTACTTGACCATACAGGTCCAGTAGCGGCTTCTGAACGCAATGCAGCGCGCATTTATAACTGTGATCACCTATATTTCGTCACCAATGGCACGTCCACCTCCAATAAAATGGTATGGAACAGCACGGTAGCGCCTGGTGACGTTGTTGTTGTAGATCGTAATTGCCATAAATCAATATTACACGCCATCATCATGACGGGCGCAATTCCAGTATTTTTAATGCCCACACGTAATCATTTTGGCATTATTGGCCCCATTCCTAAAAGTGAATTTGAATGGGACAACATTCAAAAGAAAATTGATCTTAACCCCTTTATTACCGACAAAAAATCTAAGCCACGCGTGCTTACGATTACGCAATCTACCTATGATGGTGTGCTCTATAACGTTGAAGAAATCAAAGAAATGCTTGATGGCAAAATTGATACCTTACACTTTGACGAAGCATGGTTACCCCATGCCACCTTCCATGATTTTTATGGTGATTATCATGCGATTGGTGAAGGTCGCCCACGCTGCAAAGAAAGCATGGTATTTTCAACACAATCTACCCATAAATTACTTGCGGGCTTGAGTCAAGCGAGTCAAATTTTAGTTCAAGATGCCGAAAACAATAAATTAGATCGCGATATTTTCAATGAAGCCTACTTAATGCACACTTCAACTAGCCCACAATATTCCATTGTGGCCAGTATTGATGTGGCGGCAGCTATGATGGAAGCCCCTGGTGGCACTGCTCTGGTAGAAGAAAGTTTAATGGAAGCCTTAGATTTCCGTCGGGCTATGCGCAAAGTAGATGAGGAATGGGGTGCGGACTGGTGGTTTAAAGTCTGGGGCCCAGATGACCTATCTGAAGAAGGCTTAGAAGAACGCGACGCTTGGATGTTAAAAGCTAACGAAGCTTGGCACGACTTTGGTAATTTGGCCGAAGGCTTCAATATGCTAGACCCCATCAAGGCAACCATCATTACGCCAGGGCTAGACATTAAAGGTAATTTCTCAGATAAATTTGGTATTCCTGCAGCGATCGTCACCAAATACTTAGCTGAACATGGGGTGATTGTTGAAAAGACTGGCCTTTACTCATTCTTTATTATGTTCACTATCGGCATTACCAAAGGTCGCTGGAACACTATGGTGGCGGCCTTACAACAGTTTAAAGATGACTATGACAAAAACCAGCCTCTTTGGAAGGTATTGCCTGAGTTTATTCAAAAGCAACCTAGATACGAAAAAGTTGGTTTGCGTGATTTATGCGAGCAAATTCACGCGGTTTATAAAGCCAATGACGTCGCACGCCTAACTACTGAGATGTATTTATCTAACATGGTGCCTGCCATGAAACCTACTGATGCATTTGCAAAAATGGCGCATCGTAATATTGACCGCGTGCCTATTGACGACCTAGAAGGTCGTATTACCGCAGTGCTTCTGACACCCTACCCGCCGGGCATTCCATTGCTAATACCTGGCGAACAATTCAATAAAGTGATTGTTAATTACTTAAAATTTGCGCGTGAATTTAATGAAAAATTTCCAGGCTTTGAAACTGACAACCACGGCTTAGTTAAACAAGTAGTAGATGGTAAAGCGATTTATTACGTAGATTGTGTTGCGCAGTAACTCAGTTAGTTTTACGGATATAGGTAATATAACTAAATAGTAAGCCTTGCGCTGAAGTATGCGCTTCACGTGAGGCTTCTTGCCACTCTGCTAAATCATATGTGGGGAAGTATGTATCGCCAGCTACTTCTAGATCAAGCTCAGTGATATACAATTTATTAGCTAGCTTAATACCTGCTTGGTATAACTCAGCTCCGCCAATCACAAAGACTTCATCATCATTTTGGCATAACGCAACAGCGGCATCTAGCGAATGTGCAATTAATGCGCCTTCCAGCTTGTAATCTCTATTCCGCGTAACAATGACCGTAGTACGTCCTGGCAATAAGCGACCTAAGGACTCGTAAGTTTTACGACCCATAATAATATGATGACCAGTGGTTAATGCACGGAAATGCTTAAGATCTTCTGGTAAATGCCAAGGTAAGGTGTTATTGAGGCCAATAATGTTATTTTTTGCCAGTGCTACAATGAGGGAAATGTTATTTTTCAAATCGCCACGAGTCCTTTAATGGCAGGATGTGGATCATAATTTTCTAGGTTAAAGTCTTCAAACTTGAAGCTGAAAATATCGCTGACATTAGGATTAATTTGCATTTTTGGAAGAGGACGGATATCTCTTGTCAGTTGCTCTTGCACTTGCTCCATATGGTTAGTATAAATATGTGCATCACCTAAGGTATGAACAAAATCACCCAGCTTCAAACCACATACTTGCGCCACCATCATGGTCAGAAGCGCGTAAGAAGCGATGTTAAATGGGACGCCAAGAAAAATATCTGCACTGCGCTGATAGAGCTGGCAGCTTAACTTTCCATCCGCCACATAAAACTGAAAAAATGCATGACATGGTGGCAACTTCATTTGATCAACATCTGCAACATTCCAAGCAGACACAATCAAACGCCGCGAATCTGGATTATTTTTTATAGCATTCACTACTTGCGAGATTTGGTCAATATGTGTGCCATCTGCTTTTGGCCAGTT
>CAILFU010000162.1 GCA_903833595.1 uncultured Pseudomonadota bacterium | reverse complement strand
TTAGTGCAAGGCCCAAATGGCATATGGGATGTACGTGAATTATCATGTACCAATTGCCATCAGCAAGAAGGCAAAGAAATGCGCCTAAAACAGATATCCTATCAACGTGATTGCCAGCTTTGCCATGCAAATCAATTACAAGTGGGTAGCAAAAAACAAACATTCAGCGTGCCTCATGGGGCAGAGCAAAATGTTATTAATACATTGAAGCTACAGGCGCCGAAGGAATTTTCACGTCATTTAGACTCGCTAAAATCTGGTGGCTGTGCTTATTGCCATGAAGTGCAAGACGCTCAAAAAGATGACGTCTTAGCTTGGCGCATCAGGCCATTACAGATCAATCAAGATTGGTTTAGCAAAGCCCATTTTAATCATGCTTCGCATCGCACGCAGCTATGCCAGTCTTGTCACCAAGTGGAAAATTCAGAGTCTAGTGCAGACGTTGCGATGCCGGATAGAAAATCGTGCTTGCGCTGCCATTCTGGCAATAATCCAAAATATAAGCGTATTGCGAGTAGTTGTATGTCTTGCCATAACTTCCACAGTTCACATATGCCACAAGAGTCAATAAAAAAGATTGAAGGCTTAGACTGAGCTAAAGTGATGGAGAAGCCACTTTTTTCAAAAAGTAAGTGGTAAAGAATATTAAGATAGTGAATTTTGTAACTGCTAAAGGCCGGTAATGATGCATCACTTGCCAGGCATTAGTCACGACAAAGTAGAAGTTAAGACAATCTAGATTTAATGATGTTTAATTGGTGCCGGGAGGGGGAATCGAACCCCCACGTTGTCGCCAACGCGGGATTTTGAGTCCCGTGCGTCTACCAATTCCGCCATCCCGGCATATTTGAAAAATACATTACTGTATAATTTGCGATTTCGCTATTATAACAAGCTCTGAGATTTATGCGTACAGAAGATTTCGATTTTTATTTGCCTAGCGAATTAATTGCTCAACACCCTACCTCCGACAGAACTGCAAGCCGTATGTTGCATCTTAATGGTGCTGATGGCAGCTTGAGTGATCAGCTTTTTGTCGATTTACCTAGCTGTTTACACGCGGGTGATTTAGTCGTATTTAACGATACTCGAGTGATTAAGGCACGATTATTTGGCCATAAGCATACGGGTGGCAGTGTTGAGGTATTAATAGAACGAGTCATTAACCAACATGTGGCTTATGCTCATGTGCGCGCCTCAAGGGCGCCGAAAGTAGGTAGTTTAATAAAACTGTCAGAGGCTTTTGATGTGGAAGTAACGGCAAGGCATGATGATTTGTTTGAGTTGCATTTTTTAAGTGAAACGGCTGTATTAGATTTGCTTGAACAATATGGCGCATTGCCATTACCCCCCTACATTACCCATGAAGCAACGAGTGAAGACGAAACGCGATATCAAACAGTATTTAGTAAACATTTAGGCGCCGTTGCCGCACCTACTGCAGGTTTGCACTTTAATAACGCCATGTTAGATACGCTCAAACAAAAAGGTATTGATATTGCCTACGTTACTTTGCATGTGGGTGCGGGCACATTTCAACCCGTGCGCGTTGACAATATACAAGACCATAAAATGCATAGTGAGCTTTACAGCATTTCACAAACAACGGTGGACATGATTGCTGAAACCAAACGCCATGGTGGAAAAGTGATTGCGATTGGCACCACCGCTTTGCGCGCCTTAGAAAGTGCAGCCCGTGTAAGCGCATCTAACCGAGAGGGTGATTTACAAGCGGGCAGTAGTGAGACGGATATTTTTATTACACCTGGTAGTCGCTTTAAGGTGGTTGATCGCTTGTTTACTAACTTTCATTTACCTAAAAGTACGCTACTCATGTTAGTGTCGGCATTTGCTGGTGTGGAGAATATTAAAAAGGCTTATGCACATGCCATAGAAAAGCAGTATCGTTTTTTTAGTTATGGCGATGCAATGCTGATAGAAAAACAAGTTATAAATGAACAAACTATTGCTTGAACGAATATAGACGATTGATTGACTAAACCTCGTATTATTAAAACTTGAGTATTACTTATCACCACCAAAGAAGAAAGAATCATTATGCGTATTTCAACCGTATTATTTACCTTAGTCCTCACTGTTACATTTCAACCAGTACAAGCGGAAATTTTAGCAGACGCTCAAGTGGGCATTAAAATCCCCTTGACCCAAAAACCAAGCACACGACCCATGACAGTAGCTTACATTCCTGGGTTAAAACACTATTACATTGCAGATGGTGGCTTAGCACCAATGGGAAGTGAAACAGAAGCCCCTATTTCAAAATCAGAAGTGCATAGTTATGACAGTGAAGGTAAATATGTTAAC
>CAILFU010000161.1 GCA_903833595.1 uncultured Pseudomonadota bacterium | reverse complement strand
TATCTTATTTAAGCAATTCTTTAGGATACTGCCATGCTAGCCAATAGATTTTTATTAGAGACCGCAGCGGACAATTTAAACGTCTTAGCTGTTGATGGTTTTCCACAGATTAGCCAAAAAAATAATATCTCCTTGCACAGTGCTGGGGACATCGCAGTCACTATGCATGACAATGCCTCACACGAGAGAATTAAATTAGAACAGTTTGTAAAAACGCTGTTTAAACGTTCGCATGATGCAGATATTCAATACTTTATGCCAGACTTGATGGCGTTAACCGGGGATAATGGAATGCTAATGGCGGTATGTGGCTTAAGAAAAGCCGATCAAGAGCCATTATTTCTAGAGCGTTACTTACAATTTAGCATTGAAAGAACCATTTCAAGCATTGAAGGCGACGCAGTCTCGCGCTCAACCATTACAGAAATAGGTAATTTGGCGGTTGCCCGACCAGAAAATATCCGCTGCTTATTGGCGAGTATCAATTTATATTTGCATAACACCAATACAGATTGGGCTGTGTTTACCGGAATTCGTACGCTTAAAAACGCACTCATTAAACTCAACATTCCAGTATTAAGCCTAGGTCAAGCTAATATCGAGGCCATTCCGCTAAACGAGCGTAGTGACTGGGGTAGCTATTACGATGAAAAACCTGAAGTAATGGCAATAAGAAGAATTTTTCAAGTTAGATAATTTTTAGTATGCAATCCCCTATTTTTGACGCTATACATCATGTCAGCTTGCAAACGCCTAATGCAACTGCCATAAAAGATAGCAATATCTGCTTAAGTTATTCTGAATTAATGCGCTTGGTGACAGGCATGTCAAAAGATTTAACTACCCAGGATGTAGTGGGTCTATTATTAGATAACAGTCCTGCTTGGATTGTTTTAGATTTAGCCTGCTTGCATTTAAATATACCTTGCATACCTATACCAAGTTTCTTTTCAGACGAACAAATACTTCATACCATTAGCGACTCTGGTCAAAATTCCCTCATTACCGACCAATCTGCACGCATTGAATTTCTACTCAATGCAAATTCAAAATTAATACTTTCCAAAACTGAAGTTGATATTTTAGGTAAAACCTTAACCAAATTTACTTTTTCAGCAACTGCAAGCCACTTGCCAACTGATACCGCAAAAATAACATATACCTCTGGCACTACAGGTAACCCAAAAGGCGTCTGTTTATCTCAAGAAGCGATATGCAAAGTAGCCACTTCATTAAAGCAAGCAACCCAAGCTTATAGCAGCGATATACATTTATGTTTATTGCCACTTGCCACCCTACTTGAAAATATCGCGGGCATGTATGTACCACTCATGTCAGGAGCGTGTGTTTGTGTGCTGCCATTAGCAGAAATTGGATTTTCCGGATCATCTAAGGTTGATTTTGAAAAAATGCTGAACGCAATCAATCAAGCGCAAGCGACGACATTAATTTTAACACCTGAGTTATTACGTGGCTTATTGGCAATATGTGAGCTGGGGTTTAGCATCTCGACTCAATTACGCTTTGTGGCTGTAGGCGGCGCATTGGTGGCGCCAGCACTACTCAATCAAGCCAAGCAATATGGCATTCCTGTTTATGAAGGCTATGGTTTATCAGAATGTGCTTCCGTAGTTTCGCTCAATACTTTCCAGGCCAACAAGCAAGGCAGTGTGGGTAAACCCTTAGCTCATATCAGTTGTCGCATTAAAAAAGATGGCGAAATTATTGTAAAAGGCTGCCAATTACTAGGCTATACCAATACCGAACAGTCTCTCAAACAAGATTATTTTGCGACTGGCGATATTGGCTATTTAGATGATGACGGCTATTTATACATTACAGGCAGAAAGAAAAATGTATTCATTACGTCGTTTGGTAGAAACGTCTCGCCAGAGTGGGTAGAAAGAGAACTGACTAACCACCCTATCATTTTTCAAGCTGCCATTTTTGGCGAAGCCAAACCATTTAACGTTGCTGTGATTGTGACAAATGGTTCAATTGGAATGCAAGACCTTCATGGAATTTCCCTGACAATCAATCAATCACTACCTGATTATGCGCAAGTGAAAAAATGGGTATTAGCCAGTCAGCCATTTACCTTAGAAAATGGCTTAGCAACGGCAAACTTCCGCATCAAAAGAGACGCAATTTATCAGCAGTACCAAACTGAAATAGACGCATTTTACGAAGAAAGGTTAGAACATGTTTTATAACCAATTATTAGACGCGACATCACAAGAGCGCGAACAACTATTTAACTTGCCCCTGATTAAAGCGGGTGCGGCTGGCCAAGTAAGCTTAGATACTTATATCGCCTTTTTAACTGAGGCTTATCACCACGTGAAACATACCACACCGCTATTAATGAGCTGTGGGGGTAAGTTACCAGAAAAATACGAATGGCTGAGAAATGGCATGGCCGAGTACATTGAGGAAGAACTTGGACATCAAGAATGGATATTAAATGACATTGCCGCCTGTGGTGGCGATAAGGAAGCGGTTAGAAATGGTACAGCAGGTTTTGCAACTGAAACTATGGTGGCCTATGCCTATGACATGATTAATCGTGTCAATCCTGTTGGGTTCTTAGGAATGGTATTGGTACTAGAAGGCACTAGCGTTGAACTTGCAACGCTAGCTGGTCAATCTTTACAAACCAGTCTTAATTTACCCAATAAGGCTTTTACTTACCTCACTTCCCATGGTTCATTGGATGTTGGTCACACTGAATTTTATGAAAACTTAGTGAATCAAATAGAAGATGAAAACGCACGTGATTTATTAATTCGAAGCGCTAAAAATTTCTACAAACTTTACGGTGATATATTCCGAGAACTAGGCAACCGTTTTATCCCCTCTCATTTACAGCAGGCTAACGCATGAATCTCAATGGAAAAAATATTGTATTAACAGGTGCTGCTGGTGGCATTGGCCAACCTTTAGCTTTTGCCTTATCAAAAAAAGGTGCGAAGCTCGCCCTAGTAGACCGTGATCAAGCGCGCATTGAAATACTGTGCAACAAAATCAACCAGTCAGGTGGCTCTGCTATTGCAATAGTGACCGATTTTCAAGCAACTGAACTGAATCCTGACCCGGCACAAACCGTTATTGATCAAGCATCTAAAGGCTTAGGTAGCGTTGACATTCTAATCAATAGCGCAGGTGTGTTAGATTTCACCTTATTCGAAAAGCAAAGCACTGCGCGCATCGCACAAATGATACACATCAATACTGTCATTCCAATTCAGCTGGCGCGCGCATTATTGCCCAAGCTTTTAGCGCAGAATAGTGGACAAATCGTCAATATTGGTTCTATTTTTGGCTCGATTGGATTTCCACATTACGCGACTTATTGCGCCAGTAAATTTGCTTTGCGCGGATTTTCTCAAGCACTACGTCGCGAATTAGTCGATAGCAAAGTCTCTGTCACTTACATTGCACCACGAACCATCAAAACACCGATGAATAATCAAGCTGCTTCAGCCATGCTAGCAGCGACTAAGACCGCTATGGATGATCCGCAAGTCGTCGTCGCGCACATCATCAAAGCAATTGAAGCGAAAAAAAGTGAGCATTATATCGGTCAACCAGAATCATTTTTTGCTTGGCTAAATGGCGTAATACCGAGCGCTGTAAGTATTGGATTAAAAAAGCAGGTCAGAATCGCAGCTAAATTTGTCACGCATCAAAATTAACAAATCAATTACTTTAAAAATCGTAAAAGGAAATAATCTTATGAAAAATATGATGTTATTACTCAGTTTTATCACATTATCTGCCCCGGCATTTGCGGATGAACGTCTAGATAACGATATTGCACGCATACAACATGATTGGGCAAAAGCAAATTATCAAACCCCAAAAGATGCTCAAGAAAGCGCTTTCAAAAACTTAACTGAACAAGCCCACCAAGTGACCGTTAATAATCCTAATGCACCAGAAGCTTTGATATGGGAAGGTATTACTTATAGTGGTTACGCTAAGGCTAAAGGCGGTATCGGTGCATTAAAACTTGCAGAAAAAGCACGTGACTTATTACTTGCCGCTGAAAAAATTAACCCTCATGCCTTACAAGGATCGGCCTATACCAGCTTAGGATCTTTATATTACAAAGTACCAAGCTGGCCTATCGGCTTTGGTGATAAGAAAAAGGCTAAAACTTACTTAGAAAAAGCACTACAAGCGAATCCTACAGGCATAGATCCCAATTACTTTTATGCCGACTTCTTAAATGAACAAGGTGAATACAGCAAAGCAGTTGAATATTACAAAAAATCATTAGCGGCAGCACCCCGTGCAGGCCGTGAAGATGCAGACGCAGGACGCAGGAAAGAGGCTGAAGATGCACTACATGTAGTCGAGGCGAAAATTTAAAAAAATTTGTATTAACTTTTAAATTTATCTATAGTGATTCAAGTTTATTACCAAGAAACACTATGGGTCATTAGCGTGGCAGAATTTTTCACTATTTAATTAAAGGAGAGCATCATGAAATCTCATTTTTTAATGGCAACATTGTCGCTATCGCTTATTGCTAGCCCTGCAGTTAATGCGGCGAGTCATAAAACGTGGGCCAACATCAGCGATGTGACTGCCATTACGTTAGCTAGCACAGCATTGGTATTACCGGTAGTTAAGGACGACTGGGAAGGTGCGCGAGAGGCGGCTTATAGCCTGGGTACAGCTGAAGGTATTTCGCTGTTAGGTAAGGCTGTCGTTCACGAAGAACGTCCAGATCATAGTGATAATAATAGCTTCCCGTCTGGGCATTCTGCTATCGCGTTTGCCTCAGCAACTACCATGTATAAGCGCTATGGTTGGGAAGTGGGTATGCCTGCTTATGCATTGGCTACGCTCACAGCATCTGCTCGCGTGGCTGCTAAAAAGCACCATTGGTATGATGCTGCGGCTGGTGCGGCAATGGGTAGCGCTAGTGGTTGGTTTTTTACAGATGCCTTTAATAACAAAGTGCAACTAGTCCCTTGGGCTGACAGTAAAGGTGCCGGTATAGAAGCAACCGTCGCTTGGTAATGTAATTATGCCCTAAGTTTTCTACCATTAAAAAACGCCGCATAATGCGGCGTTTTTCGTTTATATTGAGTT
>CAILFU010000160.1 GCA_903833595.1 uncultured Pseudomonadota bacterium | reverse complement strand
TTTAGAGTACAACTTATTGTTTGAGCGATTTTTAAATCCAGATCGCGTGTCTATGCCTGACTTTGATATCGACTTTTGCCAAGAAGGGCGAGACCGTGTCATTGATTACGTTAAGCAGAAATACGGCTTAGATGCAGTTTCACAAATTGCCACCTTCGGTACTATGGCGGCTAAAGCCGTGATTCGCGATGTTGGTCGTGTGTTAGATTTGCCTTTCCATTTTGTTGATGGCATCAGTAAGCTGATACCGATGGAGCTTGGTATTACCCTGTCAGATGCTTTGGTTAAAGAACCTCAATTAGCTGAACGTCGAGAAACTGAAGAAGAGTTACGCGAGTTATTAGAATTAGCGTTACGCCTAGAAGGGCTCGTACGAAACGTTGGTATGCATGCTGGGGGGGTGTTGATTTCTCCAGGAAAAATTTCCGATTTCTCCCCCATCTATTGTCAAGCCGATGGTGCAAGTTTAGTCAGTCAGTATGATAAAGATGATGTGGAGGCGGTAGGGTTAGTTAAGTTTGACTTCTTAGGCTTACGCACACTGACTATTTTAGAGCTGGCCTTGGTGAATGCAAATAAACAGCGTGCCACAGAGGGCTTGCCGCCTTTATCTTTTGCCACTTTGCCTCTCAATGATAAAGCAACCTTTCAACTGCTAAAAACGGCCAATACCACAGCGGTATTTCAGTTAGAGTCGCGCGGTATGAAAGATATGCTGAAGCAAGCGATGCCGGATTGCTTTGAAGATATTATTGCTTTGGTCGCCTTGTACCGTCCAGGACCGATGGATTTGATTCCAGACTTTTGTCGACGTAAACATGGTAAGCAGCGTGTGGAATACCCACATCCACTGACTGAGTCTATTTTAAAAGAGACTTATGGGATTGCTGTGTACCAAGAGCAAGTCATGCAGATTGCTCAGGTTGTGGCAGGCTATAGCTTAGGCGGCGCCGATTTATTACGTCGCGCAATGGGTAAAAAGAAACAAGAAGAGATGGATGCTCAGCGTAAAACCTTCACTGAGGGCGCTGTTAAGAACAACATGACAGAGCGTCAAGCAACTGAGTTGTTTGATTTGTTAGAAAAATTTGCAGGTTACGGGTTTAATAAATCACATGCTGCGGCCTATGCGTTGGTGGCGTATCAAACAGCTTATTTAAAAGCACATTACCCAGCTGCCTTTTTGGCCTCAACCATGTCAGCCGATATGAATAATACCGACAGTGTGCATATATTTTATGATGATTGTGCGCCTAATCAGATAGAGGTATTGCCGCCAGATATTAATCAGAGTGATTTTAAATTTACTCCCAC
Source organism: uncultured Pseudomonadota bacterium (assembly GCA_903833595.1). GTDB lineage: Bacteria > Pseudomonadota > Gammaproteobacteria > Burkholderiales > Methylophilaceae > Methylotenera. The sequence goes on along the minus strand of CAILFU010000160.1, from coordinate 390 downwards.
CAGTAGCCAGCAAATGCTATATGGTTTAGGGGCGGTAAAGGGCACAGGTTTAGCGGCGATTGAGGTGATTTTACAAGCGCGCCATAAAGACGGCCCGTTTAAAGATTTGTTCGACTTTTGTAACCGCTTGGATTTACGCAAAGTCAACCGCCGTGTGGTGGAATCGTTAATTCGTGCAGGGGCTTTTGATAAGCTCACCGATGATCCGGCAAACCCCAATCGCAATGCTTTATTGGCGGGGGTTGCGACAGCCATGGCCGCCGCTGAGCAAAATAGCGCGAATAGTAATCAAAATAGTTTGTTTGGTGAGGTGGCGGACAATGCGGTGAATGTTTTACCTAGCGTGCCCGCTTGGACTGAGCAACAACGCCTGTTAGAAGAAAAAGCTGC
>CAILFU010000159.1 GCA_903833595.1 uncultured Pseudomonadota bacterium | reverse complement strand
CGACCCATTGCAGACATTCGTGTAGTCAAAAGTAAATGCTATTGGGCCTATGAAGCTACTGGTAGATACAACGTGACCTTAGTGCCCACGCCATACTTACTTGTCACCTCTACCGTGCCACTATGATGAGTGACAATGTCTTTCATTATCGCCATGCCTAAGCCAGTACCAGGCACGCTGCCTGATTGATCAGCACGGTAAAACCGCTCATAAACACGCTTCAACTGTTCAGGGGTCATACCAATGCCATGGTCTTGAATGGCAATGAGTACATGAGGCATTCCCTCACGCATAACTTCGGTCACCTGCATATTGATCTCACCATTATTCGGCGAGAATTTATAGGCATTACTTAAACAGTTCTTAATGGCTTGTTCAATTTTAATTTTGTCGATATTAATCTCTGGCAGGCTCGGGCTCATTTCAAGCACGACTTTATTGTGGTTATCTGGGGTAATCAATGTATCGGTCAGCGCCTTTAATATCGGTCCGATGGGCTGAAGCGTCATCTGATAAAGATTAGCCGCTTGCGCCTCCATTTTTGCCATATCCAGAATATCATTTAAGAGCGTAATCATGGCTTCTGATTGTCCATAAATCGTGGTAATCATCTCTTTTTGCATTTCTGCATCAAGCGGCATGTCTTTTAATAATTCTGCGTAGCCAAATATCGTGGTCATCGGCGTTCTAAGCTCATGGGCGGCAGTCGCAATAAATTCTGATTTCATTCTATCAAGATGGGATCTTTCGGTAATATCTTGAAAATGTATGATGCGGCTGATGCGCGTAATATTGCAATCAATATAGCTACGCGCAATAACCTTAATGCCCTCGGATTGAATGGTAAACGTTAATTCATGGTTGTTAATTGATGCAACAGTTTGCTTGGCTTTCAAATCAGAAATAATCGGCAAATTGGATGTGGCCAGGTAAGGGTCTTCACCGGTGCATTTTGCTTGAATATAACGGTCAAATTCTAGCTCAGTCAGCCCAATGAGCGTAGATTCGTTGGCATTAAACAACTTACCAAAAGCCGGATTGATGTCAGAGACCTTACCATTATTATCAATGACAACAATGGCGTTAGGGTTCATATGAAATAGGGCTTTTTTGTCTTCATTTTCACGTTTAGTTAAATTTAAAGAATAAACCAGAATGCTAATAAATATTATAAGAATAGGAATAAGGTATTTTATAAAATCAAGAAACGTAATTTCTTTTACGTCATAGATCCCAAACCATTTTTCATAAATAGTGTTATAAACGCCATTAGCTTTAGTAACCGCTAAGCCTTCATTGATTTTATGTAATAAGTCAGCTTGCCCCTTTTGCACGGCAAACGAGAACTTCTGTGAGAACCCCGCCTTGGTTTTGAGTGCCTCTATATTATTTAATCCCGTTGTTTGAATGGTCTGCATCCCAGCCAGCTTGCTTAATAGCATGGCGTCGTGCTGACCTGACGCCAGCAGTCGTAAGCCCTCTTCTGCATTGTTGACTAACACCAACTGCTTTTTCCATCCCTTGGATAGCGCATAATCATGTGCTAAGTCCGCACTCAAGACGATAATAGATTTGCCAGCAAAGTCATTTTCAGAACGTATACTGGTTTCACCTTTACGCACAAAAATCGCACCATGTACAACCACGTGCGGTACAGTAAAATCAGCGAACTCATGTCGCTGTTCTGATGCTGCAAGATTAATCAAAACATCAATTTTTCCTGCTTTGAAATCTTGCAGAAGTTCATGAAAAGGCCGTACGCGGATGCTGTAATTTAAATCAGCCTCTGCCGCTACTGCTTTCCACAACTCAACGGTAAAGCCGCCGGCGGTCTCGTCGGTCAATCCTGTGGCGAAAGGCGGGAAATTTTGCTCACTCCCCACGATGAGTATGGATTTTTGTGTTTTTACGACTGGTGGTGGGCTCGCTACTTGGAGATTGGTTTGGCTATCAGGGGTGAGCGCATACGCTGAATTGCTCGCAAATAATGAGAGAAATAATAACAAAAAAAAGCCTGGTAGTTGTATTCCCAGACGGGGTTTCATCAATATATGTAGTAAGTTGCCCATTTACAAAGTCTTTCATTTCATTCATCCAGCTGTCGGACAATTCTCTAATACTTTAATGATACCTTAAGTATTCCACATATAGATGAAGCCGAATTTTTAATTCAGTTATTTTCGGTCCAATTAATCACGAAATTATTAGTATCAATTTTCTTTATTGTGCAGTTTAATTTGACCTTTGAACGAATGTCTCTTATTGGCCCTAAGTCCGATTTATATCCGTCTGCTTTATAGCAAACTATTTTTTAGGTAAAGGATAAGTGAATTAGATCTGCCTCAAAGCAGACATTGAATTCAGTGGCTTCCGACCCATAGCAGACAGTCGCACAAAAACTATGGACGTCGTTTAACTGGATTCAAGTGCGACAATATGCCACATTCTCAAGCTGCAATAGTGCCTATAAAATGTATCTTTAAGTAATTCTATTATTAAAGGTAAGGCCATGCAGTTCATTTATTCAAAAAAACACTTAATTATTTCCAGCATTCTAACGCCATGCATTTTAGGCGGATTAACCTATACGGCATATGCAGAAGAATTAGTCTTACCTAGTATTGAGGTGACAGCGGAGAAAATCGCTGATATCAACCCGTCTGCATTGAACACTAGTGACAGCGCTTCGTTGTTAGCTGATGAACCTGGTGTGAGTTTGTATCGTGCTGGAGGGGTCTCAAGCCTACCGGCTATTCATGGTTTGGCTGATGATAGAGTGCGCGTTAAGTTGGATGGTATGGATTTAATCGCCTCTTGCCCTAACCACATGAATCCACCTTTGTCTTATATTGATCCTACCAATATCGATAACATTAAAGTCTATGCTGGCATCACGCCGGTGAGTGTAGGTGGCGATAGTTTGGGCGGTACGATTATTGTTAATTCGGCTAAGCCTGAATTTGCCGCTGCCGGTGCAGGCAATTTGGTGAAAGGTCAAATTGGTAGTTTTTATCGCAGTAATAATAACGCACAAGGCGCCAATATATCTGCCACCTTTGCCACCGAGACATTCAGCGCTAACTACAGTGGTTCAACTAGTAAAGCAGACAACTATGAGGCCGGTAAAAACTTTAAAACTACAAACGTCACTGGGCGCACAGGCCATACCTTAGCGTTGGATGAAGTTGGATCTACCGCGTATGAAACCAGAAATCAAACGCTGGGCTTAGCGTTTAAGAGTGGCAATCATTTGGTTGAAGCGAAGTTTGGTTACCAAAACATGCCTGAGCAACTGTATCCTAATCAACGTATGGACTTGCTAGACAATGAGCAAAAACGCATTAACCTTCGTTATCTAGGTGAGTATGATTGGGGCGCCTTAGAGGCCAGGGCTTATAACGAAACTGTTGACCATTACATGGATTTTGGGCCTGATAAAAAATTCCTTTATACCGTTGGTAATACTACTCAGGGTATGCCGATGAACACTAAAGGTAAGACGACTGGGGTTTCAGTTAAAGGAGACGTTAAGTTGTCTGAACAAGATGTATTGCGTCTAGGTACAGAATACCAACACTATGCTTTGCAAGATTGGTGGCCTGCTGTGGTTGGCAGTATGGGAATGGGGCCGAATGATTTCATCAATATTAACGATGGTGAACGTGAACGCAGCGCAGTCTTCGCAGAGTGGGAAAAACGCATAACAGCAGATTTTACTACGTTGGCTGGACTGCGTTATGAACAAGTTAAAACTAGTGCCGGTATGGTGCATGGCTACAACTCATCTACAGCACCTATAGTTATTAGTGGTATGGATATGATGAATCAAAAGCGTGATGCTGTTGCATTTAATAACTCTGACCGTAATAAAACAGATAATAATTGGGATGTGACGGCTATGGGTCGTTATGTCGCTAATCCTAACACTGACCTTGAATTTGGTGTGGCGCGTAAGGTACGATCACCCAATTTATATGAGCGTTATACTTGGTCTACGGCCGATATGATGACGATTATGAATAACACTGTGGGTGACGGTAATGGTTATTTGGGGGATGTTAATCTTAAGTCTGAAAAAGCTTATACCGTTTCTACCACGTTAGATTGGCACGCTGCCAACCGTGACTGGGAGTTGAAAGCCACGCCATATTATACTCATGTGACTGATTACATTGATGCGGTTCAATTAACGCCAACTACAAATGCATTCACAAGCTTGCGTTACACCAACCAGTCGGCGCGCCTATATGGTTTAGATGTAACTGGTCATATGCCGTTGGCACAAACTGGCGCTGGTCTATTTGCATTAAAAGGCCTACTTAACTATACCAATGGCGAAAACCGCGCTACTGGCGATGATTTGTATAACATCATGCCGCTCAATGGTAAATTGACTTTGACGCATAATTACCAAGCTTGGGATAGTGCGTTGGAACTGCAGATGGTGAAAGCCAAAGACCACACCTCAGATGCGCGTAACGAAATTAAGACGGCCGGTTATAGTTTAATTAACTTGCGTTCTAGCTATAACTGGAAGCAAGCCCGTTTAGATTTTGGCGTTGAAAACTTGTTTGATAAGCATTATTACTTACCGCTAGGTGGTGCTTACGTAGGCCAAGGTGCAACCATGGGTATGCAAAACTCACCTATAGGTTGGGGTACTGCGGTTCCAGGAATGGGTCGCTCAGTAAATGTGGGGCTAACGCTGAAGCTTTAAGGTTCGCTGGGTACGATTTAGCTAAATTAGCTTTTCCTGAGCGCTGTATAGGCTAAATTTACCCATATCAATCTCCTTAATGTTGATTAAGCTATTCCTTCATTAATAGTCTGCTTATGGCCTTGAGTGAAGTTTTTGATCGTCTGCTATTTGGCCTAATAATCAGCTTTCTTCAAAGCCTATACCGAGAATCGTCACTACCGACCTATAAGTGATAGTCGCACCAAACAAAAGACACCCTAAGGTGCCTAATTGTTTATATGCGACTAAACCTCTAAATTATTACAGCGAGTCTAACAGCCATAATTTATGGTAATTAGACTAGTTTTAAGCTGCTATTTTTTTACATTCTTTGGCACACGCCGCGCAGCTTTCACCGCAGGCTTTACAGGCCTCGTGTTTTTTTGCATGTTTTTTGCATTCGTCTTCGCATTTTTTGCATGCGTCCATCGCCAAACTGGCTAATTTAGGCAGATAAGTAGATTCTTGATTAGCCAGTTGCTGCAACGCACCACATAGAGCGAGCATTTGGTTGACGCTTTTGGCACATGCTGCCATATCTTTATCGCCCTGTCCCAATAGAAATAAACAGTGATTCAGGCAGACTTGGCCCTTTTGTATGCAATCGGCCGCTGCAGAGACTAATCCAGCATTGGCAGACATTGCAGCCATATCATGATGATGTGTATGATCCATTTTCATCTCTGTTGCCTGAGCACGCCCAACGAATGCTGCACCAGCTAGCGCAACACCTCTTAGCAAAACTTCTCTTCTGTTCATGATGTTCCTCTTTAGTAGATTGCCTACAAAAATTTCATTGTATTACTAGTAGTAAATTACTTCCATTGACATGCACAATTTATCTTAAATTACTAAGTTAATCTACTAATGAATGTCTCTTTCTGTGCCCCAAGTCCGATTTATATCCGTCTGCTTTATAGCAAACTATTTTTTAGGTAAAGGATAAGTGAATTAGATCTACCTCAAAGCAGACATTGAGTTTAGTGGCTACCGACCCAAAGCAGCCATTGACATCCTAGCGATGAAATAGCGTGTAAGCCTAAATAATGGCTATATCCGTATATGCTAAAGCTGGGTGTGATGAAGTGCCTATCAGCGCCACTTGCACTGGTGATGATACACTCCCACTGCCATCCGCATCATAGTAAAGTGCACCCGATGTGCTGTCATAAATAATACGGTCTGTTCCGTCTTGTGCAGTCGTTTGTCCATCACCTGACCAGAACTGGTCAGTGGTTAAATTGCCAGCCTTTGTCCCTAAACCCTTAAAGATAGATTTACTAAATTGCAGCTTGTCTGTGCCAGAGATAAAGTCTGTGATGGTATCAAGATTGCTGCTTGCATTCACAGCAGCGTCAAACAAGAAGTAATCGCTATCCGCTCCACCCGTTAACGTATCATTCCCAGCACCCCCTATCAAGGTGTCGTTACCTGCCCCACCGGTGATAGTGTCATTGCCGGCTAAACCCGTAATCTTGTCAGCGCCTGTCCCAGCGACTATTGTGTCCGCATTGGCAGTGCCTTTAATGGTCGCAGTGTTGGTAAGCTTAATGGTGAGTGTCGTGTTAGCTGTAAGCCCTGACCTGTCTGTTGCCACAAAAGTTACCGTTGTAGGGGTGCTGTCTGCTGCGGTATAGCTAGGGGTACCAGTAAGCTTACCTGTAGCACTATCAACACTAAGCCAGTCAGGTTTGCTACTGGCGCTGTAGGTCAGCGCATCATTCTTGTCACCATCAATAAAGGTGCCTTTAGGTAGGCTGTAGCTAAAAGCTTTTCCTTCAGTTGCGGTGGCTGCCGCACTTATGGCTTTTGCGGTGGGGGCCACATTCACGCCAGTGATATCCAAGATAAAGTCATCATAGGCAAACGCTTTAGCTTTATCTGTACCAGTGACTCTTACCGTGATACTGGTTGCACTGTCTGCGTCCAGTGGCGTGCCACTAAAAACACCTGCACTAAACTTGAGCCACTTAGGGAGTGCCGCCCCACTGGCAAGTTTAGCCGACATGGTTAAGGTGTCACTAGTATCAATATCACTGAAGGTGTTGCTTGGCACAGTGTAATTAAAGGCAATGCCTTCAGTGGCAGATTGATCGCCAAGCGTATGCGCTAACACAGGGGCGTCATTAACATTGACCACGGCTTTTGTTGGGGTCGCAGAAGTCATGCTCTCGGCATGGCCTCTATTATCAACATAGCTAGCGGTGACTTTGATGATTTTACCAACTTCTGTTTGTGTCAATGTATAGGTTGAAGCGTTGGCACCAATAATCGCCACATCATTAGCTAGCCATTGGTAGTGAATGGCGTTGTCGCCACTCGTTGGGATGCCATCAAGATCGGCGAGGGTATTAGCCGCCGTCAGTATTTTATTCTGTGTGGCGGTGCCAGTGATAGTGACTTTGCCTGTTGGGCTTTTATTGGGTAAGGTATCCACGGTCATCGTCACCGTATTATTAGCATCTGACCCATCTGCATTGGCATTACCTGCTGCATCGGTGAATTTAGTGCTGCTAACACTGACCACACCATTCGTAGTGCTGTTTGGGGTTGGGGTGAATCTTGCTGTGTAACTGTTCAAAGTGCCAATGAAGTTTGAAAGTGTACCGCCTGAAACAGTTACATCCCCTACCTCAAAGTCTGTAGATGATTCACTTAATGTAAAGGTTAGGTCGGTTGTTTCACCTACTGTTAAAGAGCTGCCGTTAGTGCTGATAGCGATAGTAGGGGAGGTGGTGTCTGGGGGAATACTTATATTTTGATCAGAAAACTGAAGTGTTTCTATACCAGTTAAGGTATCTATACCATCACGAAGCGCCACACTGTCTGTAATGGTATAAATGCCTGTTGCGGAATTATAAGCAACAGTATATTGAGCATAATTACCCGTATAGACGGCGACATCAGCGCCTAAGCCACCTCTTATGGTATCGTTGCCCGCGTGCCCTTCAATCACGTCATCGTAACTACCCCCAATAATAGTGTCATTACCCCAAAGTTGGGCAGTTTCACTATCTAGTGCATCTTTGAAATGAATAGGTTGATTGTGTGTTTCCTGAGCTAAATCAAAAGTTCTTAAATCGGTAATGCCATCTTGAGATACAACAACCGATGTTTTTAGGCTAACAATGATTGGATTATCATTGACTAACTGAGCTTTTGAAATGACGGTGCCCACTGTGTAGGTATTATCTTGATTGGCATAATCCATAACAACCATATACTGACACTTACTATAAGCGTACGATATAAAACCTGAATTAACATTGGCATCATAAGCAGGGTTTACATAGTAAGTTGAGTCTTTTAATAAGAAAGTAATTTGTGTGCCGTTGATTGCAGTCACAACAGGATTTTCTATATCTTCAATCGCCTGATCAGCATAAGCATCTGTAGTTAAAACAAACCTATCTAAACCTAGCTCTGCGCCAGATAACACAGTGAGAGTATCGCCTCTAGGCAAGTAGTTTGCAGTAGCACTACCTGATAACGCGTCATTACCCAGCCAATCTTGCACCACATCAGTAATTTGATTTCCTCCCGATGGCGCGTCATAACTAACTATGACTGTTGCATTCGTTGGTATCGCTTGTGCTAAGGTTAAAATGACATTGCCATCTATCAGTGCACTCACAACTGTTTGTACTACACCATTGACTAACACCGTAAAAAGGCTGGTATTTGGCTGACCATAAGTCCACCAACTATTAAGATCGGTCCGATCACCTAACTGTGTGCCTTGTGGGAATTCACCGGCATGCCCAAGTGCAGGGGTAGGTAATGCTTGATTAAATTGAATTTCAACTTGATTATTATTAAAGGTTGCACCCACAATTACAGGGTGGTTGCCTATTAGGTCAATAATAACTTCGCCAGCTTGCCCAGCAGTCGCACCTTGCCAAGTATTGCCATCATTTGAAACTTCAACAGTCAGGGCAAATTCTGCTACATGGGATGAAATAGTATCGCCAGCGTAACTAAGATAGATTCCTTGTAAAATGTCTTGAAATATTGCATCAGTAACGTTGCCGTTACTCGTGCTTATGTTTAAATCGTGTAGTGTTTGGTTGTTGACGGTTCTAGTGGCAGTTGTAATTGTAAAATTGATTCCATAAAGGGAAATGACATGTGAGTATGCCGCGCCACCAAACCCGACTAAAGTATCCTGAATATTCCAATTGAGTGCCACACCACTAGGCAATGAAGCAACATCGAAAGGCGTGCTAATTCTTAATCGATGAATAATTCCAGAGGGAAGGCCTATTTCGGCATCCCAAAACGGGCAAATATAAAAATTAGAATTAGGTCCAATGCCATTTGCATTAAACGGGTTTTTATCGGAAACTCCGTTAAGATCGACACCTACAATAGTCATAGAAAGACTCCTTTAAACGCAACGCAAAATACCCATCAATATTTTTATAAAAATAAACTTCTTATCGTAAAAATTTAATCATTAATGCCGCGCAATTAATAATATGAACCGCTTCGTATGGCATCGGTGTGATGCAATGCCTGACATGGTTTATGCACTTTACTACATTTATTTTTTATTAATTTGATATAAATCAAATAATAATTAAATAAATATAAATATGACAATTAATATGATATTGAATATGAAAAAATAAGATTTAATTTAAAAAAAGGCGCTGCTCAATCTATCGTATAGATAAATTGCAAACGCCTAAAATTAAAATACGAAAGAAAGTATTGTGCTAACTTCTTGGATATCCGCTACAGTTAAGACCCCTGCAGATTATTTTATTGAAAATGAGTTGATAGCGCTCTTGCGCCAAATCACGCCCAACTGATTGTTGCACCAAATCGCTTTATGTGATTGCCACAATGGAATGTCTCAATTAAAGATTAATTGAATGAGATTAACTGAATGTTGAACTTCCGCTTTTGGCCCAAGCACCCATACGCCATCTGAAAGTGCCTATCTATAAGCGGTCTATGGTATTAAGTGAAGTGAAACTGCCCTAAAGCAGACGTTGAATTTAGTGGCTACCGACCCTTAGCGGCCGTTCAATAAGGGAGAAACTTTTTACAATCTAGGGAGATATATGCAAACTATGCGCCAGATTAACTAAATGTATATAAAATTAATAAAATCAATTAGTTAAAATAATTTAGCTGGATAATTAAATAATATATTTGGTTGTATATAACCAACGTGGTTGCAAATTACCACCAAAGTAGTAGATTAATGATAATATCGCTTCAACAACTATTCTGAGACGTCTTCTCAACCATGAATACACAATCATCATTGACTTACATTAAGTTTTTGAACTTAGCCAAAGCCATTCGTGAGCTCACTCAATTCCCTGCATTAAATCCAATGGAAGAACACCTGTTGAATTATTTTGCATTAGCATGGCAGGCAAATACAAAACTTAGCGTATCTAAGACTATGCGTTCATCATCTGAAATGTCGCCCAGTACCGTACATCGGCATTTAAAGGCGCTGCGATCAAAAGGTTTTATCAGCCTAGATATGGATGAGCAAGATAATCGTATTAAATACATCAGCCACACGCCTTTAAGTATTCATTACTTTTCATTATTAGGTCAATGTCTTACTGATTCAGCGAACCCTTAAGGGCAATCTATAACCGCAATAATAAAAACTATTCATATTCATATATAATTAATTAGAAAGGCGATGTAAATCGACATTTAATTAATACTCTATAAGGTTTGTGATGTATGAGTAACCTCACTACAACCGCAGTAATGAAAATTATTAAATCTACAATTATTGATGTCTTTGTCGTTGTCCTTACTTGGATAGTTTTCTATCGAATGAGCTTATGGCTATTTGCTTATTTTGAATATAATCCACGTGTGTACTGGGTATTTCTACCCGCTGGTATTCGTATGATTTCTGTCTTTATCTTTGGTTGGGCTGGAGTGCTAGGGCTTTTTATTGGCTCTGTTATTACTAACGAAGCAGAACTCAGTGGTTATGTAATTTACTTAGCTGTGATTTCAGCAATGTCACCGATGGTAGCTAAACGTGCTTGCAAGTGGTGGTTTAACATCCCTGATACACTGCAAGGATTATCGAGTAAGCAGCTGTTAGCCTTTGCTATAACTGGTGCGTTATCGAACGCTTTATTAAGCAACCTCTATTTTTATTTCACTGATAGGGCGAATAGTTTAAAGGGATTCTTCCCAATGTTTGTTGGGGACATGCTCGGCACCCTCATTATTTTCTATCTCATCGCCCAAATACTGCGGCTAATTTCACTCTTACATAAAAAAATTACCCCCTCTATCCTATAAATTTATTCATATTCATATTCATATATAATTAATTAAGGAAACGATGTAAATCGACATTTAATTAATACGCTATGCGGGTTTGTGATGTATGAATAAGCACTACAATAAATTATCTAAACCTCTTTTAATTGCAACTCTCGTGGTTGTGATATCACTATTCTTATTCTGCGACCCGCTTATTAAGGATACAAATAGCCATCCTGATAATCTGATGTCAGTGAATGCTTCGATGATAGGCAATATCATCTTGGTTTTTATGCTAGCAGCTATAGTCAGCTTTCTCATCTGTGATTTTATTGTGCGCTATGCACATCTTCATCAGCATTTAACTGCCGATCCTTTTACTGGAAAGGTACAAGCATTTCATTTAGAGCCTACACCTAGAATTGCTGGCGTAGCCATTTTTATAGCCGCATTATCAGGATGTGTCTTATCGGGCTTATTTGAAGAGACGCGGCTATATAAAAATTTCTACTTCATGCCATTAATCATGGCCTCCATTCCTGTATTTTTTGGTGGATTAGCTGAAGACATCTTTAAGAATGTAGGGGTTGCACAGCGCCTGTTGCTTACCATGGTTTCGGCGGCAATCGCAGCTTGCCTTATTGATAAAGGACTCATTCTTTATCATGTAGATGTAGTCTGGATGGATAAGCTGCTTTCAATTGAAGTAATCTCGTTGCTATTTACATTGTTTGCCGTCGGGGGATTCACCAACGCCATCAATTTGATCGATGGTTACAATGGCTTAGTCGGTGGTGTGATGGTTGTCGCACTCGCCGCCATCACAATAGCTGCTTTTCTGGTGAATGATGCAATGATTGTTTTCATCAGCATCATTATGATTGGCGCTATTCTTGGATTTTTAGTATGGAATTGGCCGCGCGGAAAAATCTTCTTGGGGGACGGCGGGTCGTACTTTATCGGGTTTATTTCAGCAGAACTTTGCTTGCTGTTATTGCACCATAATCCAACAGTTTCCCCATGGTTTCCATTAGCCATCTTCATCTATCCAGTGTTTGAGACGCTTTTTACGATGTTCCGACGAACATTTATTCATAAAACTGCTAACACAGCGCCAGATGCCAGTCATCTGCATCAGATTATTTTTAAATCATTGCTCAATAGAAATCAATTTAAGCCGTGCGTGCATCAAGCTATACAAATCAATCACGATGGAACCGCCTGTCAATTCATGAATACGTGTCCTAAAAAAATGCGTATCAGGAACAATCGGGTAGCCCCTTATATATGGGGCGCCACAATTATCAATGCAGGTTTAGCAGTGATATTTATGCATTCAACCATCATGCTAATGGCGCTATGTCTCGCATCATGCTCAATTTATGTGCTTAGTTATTCACTACTCACGACTAAGCAAATGCTCACTAAAGTAATTATTAATTAAGAACGGATGTCTGCCAGTGTCTAAACTATCTATAGTTTTAATAACTTTTATAATTTCTGCCGTTTTAACTGCTTGTGCTGGGTTGGACGTAGGCAATACTGTTGCAGTCACTCCAAGTGCATTAGTAACATCAAAAACATACGTTGCGAATGTAGAGGTTGTTAACTACTCCAATGGCACTAGTGTAACTAACGTTGCTACTAGTGCACCTGTGACATGGGCTGATGACCATATTACTAAAACCATCACCTATACTTTTGCCGATGGTACTACTAATCCAGTAGTGTCAGTAGTGCCTGGTATTAGTTCGGTATTCTACTCAGTGAACTCAGAAACTGTCTTTACCAAATATGGGGATGGAACCACTTCAAGCACAACAAACACAGCCAAAACATCACTTAAAAATTAGGTGACAGTGAAAATTCCTCAGTAAAAGGTTGTCTTTATAAAAAATATTTGCCGAGCGAACTTCCGCTTATGGCCCGTTGTCGACTGATAGCCTCTGAATCGCCCTTCCAGTAAGCCGTCTGTCAAAAATAACTTATGCCAAGATGACTTTAATGAGGCATATTTCGGTTGTCCATTGCGTCAAAAGATCAAATACTTGTATCAACATAACAACGTTGAGCACAGAAAATGACAGATCTAGCACTAGCACGTGAACTAAAAAACGCCCTCTCCTACTTCACTGGCACGACTAAGTATGTGCGCATTTCCCCAAAAACTGTATTAACTGAAGGTGCTCATTATCTCGCTGAGACGGCAAGTTGTTATTGGCTAATGGATTTATATGCATCGCATCTAATTGAGGTTGATCTAGCCAAAGAATACTTCACCTGCCTAATCTTAACCAAAAATAACTTCGGCGCTAACATTATTATTGATGATGGCAATGGCAATCAGCTAGCTAAGCAATATGTCGAATATACGGATTTTCCGCTAGATAGCATTAGGCTGTATGGGGTGTGGTCAGGCGAATTTTGGGTAGTAATGCTAACCAGTGAATATTAAAAAACCGCCCGAAGGCGGTTATGGCGGCTTACCCAACCTGCTATTTAAGGATGTTCAAGTGCAACCCGTTCAACGGCTTCTTCAGGTGTTTCCAAGTCATTGGAATCATCAACGTCTACTTCTTCTGCACTAGCGTCAGCTTGTGGATTCATCACCAAAGGCTTGTACCCTTTATCACCAGGCTGCATGCCATAGCCTTCAGCAATGCCTAGTCTAGCCCTTAACTCATCGAGTTTATCTTGAACCAATTCAAGATCATCCACAATGACATTCTGGCTAATATAATTCAACCACTGATCCCCGACAGCTAAAGGCAATTGCACGACTTGATGAATTCGGTAGTCTTCTCCGCCGATGTTGCTCAATACAGCAAAGTCAAACATAGCAGGTTTAGTACCATAAGGAACAAGACTTAGCTTTTTGCCTTTGTTAATTTTAATAGGCTTACTTGCAACCTTAGTTCTAGCTAAAATGATTTTTTTGTATAACGACAGTTTTCTCTTAATCGATTTTTTCTCCTCTACTGCATTTTGTACATTCTCAAGCGTATCTTGTATTTTAGAAATGCCACCGCGCCCGCTAATGTAGCCAGACAAGTCTTTTGCTGCGATGTTTTCAATAAAAGCTACCTTTAAAACACGCGCATAGTTAAATGCTGTTTGACGATCTTTGGGCACCACATATCGCACAACAATCGATTCAACAGTGCTGCTTTCTTGTAAAGCAATGTCAAAACTATCTTTCAACTGTTCGCGCATACGTTTTAAAATATGCTCTTTATAGGCCGACTCATTCACTTGTAGCATAAAGCCATAGATAGCCGCCAATAACTCATAAAGCTCTTTATTGCCTTTGATCACATACGTATCAACAAACTTGTCATTCAAGGCGCCTAAGGTCTTACCTTTAGCCAGCACCTTATCTACTTGTTCTAAAATCTCATCAACGTCACTGGGGCGTTTTGCCATATTGGTTTGTGGCGTAAATATGTTCAGTTCAAAATCATCTAGATCAAATTCATCTTGATCTTCATCAACAATCACATTGCCGTTTGGTGGAATAGTGATTTTAGCGGTAGGTTTAGTTTGCACTGAAGTTTGCGTTTCCATGATTATTCTCCTAAATTAGTCATTAAATGGCATCACTTATTAATGCCATATAACTAGCTTACGAAAATAAAGTATTAATTTGTCGGGGGTAAGCGACAAATTAATAGAATATTATGATTTGCATGTAAATCGTTGATATACGTGGCTTTCAAGCCACCCTATCTAAGTAAAAAAGATGAAATTTAAAATGCGTGTAAAAACAAATGCCTATGAAAGGTTGATTTTTACGGTTAAATATGAATTTTTAGTCTGCTAGTTTGAATTGACCTGTCGACGACTAACTTCATTGGCGACAATGCTCATTAGAAATACATGTCTTAAAAATAACGCCACATCGATAACTTAAAAATAATAAAGAGTTGATCATGACGAGTTGGTTTACGGGACTTCCAAGCTTGCCCTTTCCAAGTAAAAAAGCTGAACTAAGTTTTGCAGGTAAAAGTGAATACCTTTGGTGGCTCGCATTTTTACGTTTAAGTCAGGATTATTGGTGGCTATGTCATGAAGAAGGTCATTGCTTAGATTTACGCATGTGTACGGTATGGCATACCTTCGGCAATGTATTCGAATACGATACCTTTAATGAGTGGTGGCAGAATAAGGCTGAGCTAGTGTTTGCAGAAACCACAAAGCCACCTAAAGTCACTGACATCACTATTCAATCGCAATTACTAATGATTGAACGTGATCAGCACGCACTCTTAGAAATTCCGTTGTATATGTCAGACCAAGACATCTTGGATCAAGTTCTTACTTTGATTCACCTCTACCCTACCATTGCACGTCAGTTTCAATCTAGCGCCAAACACATACTACTTAAAACTAAAACCAACGAACGCAAACAAATTCCTATCATTTATCAGATAGCCTTGCTTGCACGTGTAGTGGATTGTATTAATCAAATTGACCCATCAAGCACTCAGCGGCTGGCTAAAATGAAGTCTTATGAAATTGGCAGTGCTATTCATATTAGCCCGTCTGCAGTGTTGCAAAACCATGACAGCTTAGACACTAGACTTGATAAGCAAAACAGAACAAGGGCGCTGGTGAGTCAAAAGAAAAAGAAAGCAGAAAAGATTATTGCCAACGTTGAAGTTGGGCGTTACCTGTCATGCGCCGAAGTTAAGCCTCATGTTCGTTGGAGTGTAGCGCAGAGCAAAGAAATGAATGCGGCTATTGCTAATGGTGATTGGTTTAACCAAAGCGCCGTGGCGCGCGAATATACATTTCTAACGAGCCAACTGCCACTTGATATGAATGACCAGAACGGTTATGAAAAGATAATTGCTGAGATTAATGCCTTCAAGGAAGTCGGGAAGTGACTCGCCGACAGATATTTGGTGCTTAGCTAAGATCCACTAGTTCACGTAACTCTTTACCTGCCTTAAAGTGCGGGACATATTTCTTAGGCACTTGGACTTTAGCACCAGTTTTAGGATTGCGACCCAAACGTGGTGGCCTATAATTTAAACTAAAACTTCCAAAGCCTCGGATCTCAATGCGTTCACCAATAGCAAGATTGTCAGATATGGCATCAATAATCACTTTTACTGATAAGTCAGTGTCTTTAGCGACTAATTGAGGAAATCGGTTAGCAATTAGTGCAATTAACTCAGATTTAGTCATATTAGCCTTGATCTTAATAATTTATCAATAATACCTATGTTTAATCGTATTGATAATAGCGGCAATTATAATAATTCTATGGCCTGTCTTTTCATGTCATCGTTAACATCTATGTATCGTTGCGTGACCATAATGGATTTATGACCTGCAAGACTTGCAAGAACGCGCACGCCAATCCCCTTGTTAGCCAACTGCGTAATCATCGTACGACGGCCAGAATGGCTGCTGGCGCCATTAATGCCTGCCCTGCGGTAGGTCCAAAAGAACCACTGGCATAAACCGCTAGCACTAAACCCAAGCCGTCTATCAGTATGAAAGAACGGGATGTCGGCATTTTTTATTTTGCGTGTTTTAAGATAAGCCGCTAATTCATCGCGTAGTTTGTTTGGGATGAAAACTATGCGCCCCTGCTCCCCTTTAGTTTGGGCGGCACTTAGGCGTATTTCGGATTTTATGGTGTCATCTTCATTAATGACGTCGCCCATCTTAAGCTGCGATATCTCCTTCACGCGCATTCCTGACCAAAAACTGGTGAGGATCATGACGCGATCCCTCGTTGCGTATTTTTTAGTACTAACGAAGCGCAGCACTTGATCTAGTTCTGCTTGTGTGAATGTTTTGGCTTGTGCCATTTTTTACTCCTTTTGACAAATAAAAATACACAGCTATTGTGTTTTCTTTATCTCAAAAGAGCGACCGAAAAGATTGTTTGGTAGACCTTCCAAGATTCAATGACATACAGTTTTGGTATAGGAAATGTTACTTTTCTTAACCTGACTGTTTGTATTATTTATCTCCAATCTAACCAACCACCCTACTCACGACCGTTACTTAAGTAACGGTCATGTTTTTCTTATGTTGCTAGTGCTTAAACTAAAAAACGCCAAGATCTGCATTGCTGGCAATAAAGATCGGTTTGTTTGGGCCGGTCTTCGTGCAGTGCTTAGTCTTTAATGTCCATTCGTTAACGACGTCATGCGCTGAATCATTGATGTTGAGGTAAAGCTCTTGGCTATTAGGTAGATAGACGCAAACCCCATCAACCATTATTTTTGACTTACTTATGGGATCGTAGTGTTGTATCCATGACACCAAAGCCTCTGGTGCACTTTTAATGTCAGCTTCAGCCAGTTGTTTTGACCATTTAAGTTGGTCTTCTGATCTAGCCGTATTATCCCAACGCTGGTATTCAAATAAATCGATTAGGTATTTAGTATATGGATCGCGTAGTTCTATTGATCCGTTATAGATGGCGCGGTGAAATAACCCTTTGCCGTAAGTGCTGCCAAATTTCTCATTAATAAAACCCCGTACTGCAATTTCTCTGTCCTTCATGTTCTCGTTCTCCGTTATCAAGTAGCGCGTTGCTTAGTCGCCTTGTAGCCTGTTGCTTGGTGTAGAAGTTGCAGAAGAAGAAAAGGAGTTGCTGTGAATTAAAGTTGCCTGTCGTAGTTGCTGTTCTTGGCTTCTCATTTGTCTCACGTGTTGCAAGTTGCTAGTGCAAGTAACTATTTCAAGTAGCAACTAACAAGCAACTACAAACACTCATTTTTCTCTTCTGTCACTCCAAATCACCAGCAACTACAAACCACTAGTAACTTAAGCAACTCGTACAAATATTTATCAAAGAGAAATGAACGGATATATTTTTTTAGGGGAAAAACACGGTTTTTGTGGGATTTTGGTGAAATCAATTTTACCAAAATGACTGATCAGGCAGATTCAGGTTGTCCATCTGGCGGTCTCGACACTAATGTAGTGCTGCTTCATTCAATCAAAAGGAGAATTACATGAGCACATTACAAAGTTTAAAACTAGTTGCTACAGTCAAACCGCAGCATTTACCTGAAATTGTGAAACGTCGCCATAAACTCACTGAGAAGTTATGGGAACAGATTGCTTTGGCTAAATCGCAGATCACAGGTGAGCCACTTAATCTCACTAAACAGAAAACGGTGAAGAACGCTGAAACGGGTGAAACAAGAACCATTAGCTTAGTTAAGCATGTTCGGCCTTGGTGGTTTAATGCAGAGAACGGCACGGTATGTGTGTCGGTGCGTTATGGCGCTAAGGTGATTGAGCTTGCAAAAGGCAAACCCAGTGTTGAGCTGGCCGCTATGACAGATTTGATAAGTACATTAGAGATCATTAAAAAAGCAGTGGAAGCTGGCGAGTTGGATCAACAGATTGAACAAGTCAGTGGCGCTCTGCGTAGTAACTTTAAATCATAGGGGAATGCAAAATGCAAAATTATGAATGTTGGGTAAAAGTACCTATTGGCGGGAACATGATGCAAGCTACACGTGTGCGTCTACAAGCAATGAACGCACTAGCGGCAAGGGGTCAATTTAACGCTATGTTTGGCGTGGCTAATGTGATGAGCTTACCAACACAGGTACAGTAACAAAATCAGCGCATGGCTGTTAGCTAAATAACTAAAAGGAGCTAACGCCATGCGTTTCTATGAATTTGCAGTCAAACCCCAAAAACCACTTACCCCAGATCAATCTAGAATTAAGGGCATGCAAGCGCAGGTTAAGCGTAGTCAGCAGGCCGTTAAGGGTGAACGCGCAAGGCAGAAGATAAAAGCTGGGCAGCAGCAGTTAGCAGCTGCTTTCTAAGTAAATTTAATCTATGATTAAGCGGCGGCTTAGAAGCAAGCCGATTAATAGGTCGACTGAGTACTAAGGGCCAGATGCAGACATTCGCATGTCTAAATCAAAATATCTTTTCGTACCAAATTTTTACATTGTAAGATTTTGGATGCTGATCGTAATAAAAATCACTCCAAGCAGTTAAGTTTCCACAGAAATATTCTCGGTCATACGAATCTAGACAGGGGCGATGAGCAACATTGCTACCGAGCCAATAATTACCTTCAACCACAAAATGACTGTCTTTTTTATCTGAAGTGTAGAAACGTTTTGCACCACCAATAAGAAATGATGGTGAAACTTTGAGTTTAGACGAGCTATAACCAGTATTTAAACCAAACGATAAAATGTTATCTGAGTTAATCTTGTAAAGACCAGTCACAATCAATTCTGGGGAGTCTGGCTTATAAAATTCATTTACATTTTGACAAACAGAAGCGTCGTAAGCTGAGCAAGCATTATTAGGCCTAGCCATAAGAGGCTTGTCATTTACCGTCGCAACCCAACTGCTTAAATAAGCCCCAGTAATTGCGAAGTATGGTTCATCTGGATTAAATTGAAATCGCCACTTTTGAGGAACAGACGCCTCCATTATAAAATAATTCTTAACACTGGTTGATGTGAGAGAGTTTTGTGGGTTTAGTCCATTTAATAAGTTTACTTCAGCAGCATTGCATATAACCGTAGCCAGTATGGTTATAAAAAACAAACTAAGTTTTATGAAGTAAGCCATGATGACTGGCCGTTATCTAAGTCTTCCAACAGGAGCCAAAGCACGAGAAAGGCTTGCTTCCCCAGCACCATAGATGTTAACAGAGCAACTAGGGTAGCAAGTTAACGTGTCGTACCTTGCGGTATCTAACATGATGGAGCTGGTCTTAATGGCATCTAGGTTAGGAAATTTACTTCTAACAATTGCAACATAGCCTGCAACCCTTGGAGCCGCATAAGATGTCCCTACATTACCCAATGTTTGTCCATCTGGACCTAATGTACTTCCACTAACAGCCACCCCATTCAAAGCGATATCGCCTGTTTGGAATGGCGTAGTTCCACTAGCAACTAAAAAGCGAGATTGAACTCCACTCACTGCTCCAGCCGTATTGCTGTAAGAAGAGATTGTTGCCGGCATTCCAACAGAGCCAGCATAATTTAACGCCCCTACAACAAGCAATCTGCTATTTATAGATGCATTTTCAGCAAGTGCTTTGACTAGGGGGTCTTTGTCAGCGCTTAATCCAAACGCACCATCATTGCCTGCAGCCTTGGTAATAACGGCATCCGTTAAATTGAAATTAGTGTAATTGGTGACTCCTGTATAGCGGTTAATTGCTATATTGCTATTTGCTGTGAATGAGGTTGCGGCTGAAGCTAACTCGCTAACCGTCCAAGGGCCTGCATGACCAATAATAGCGGCTAAGTTACCGCCCCAACTAGCATTAATTACGCCAACATTAACCATCCCAGATGGTGATGCTACAGTGCCATCCCAATTGTACATACCAAGATCTGTTCGCACATTGAATCCATAGATAGATGACCCAATGGCATATCTGTTAGCCAGAATAGTTGTTGTCATACCATGAGATGCATAAGTCCCATCCAAATAATCTTCCATCAGTATAGTTACACCCTTACCAGTCCAGCCATTATTCCATGCATCAAGCACATCTTGGTGAGGTGCCCAAATAGTTGCGCCACATGTACCGCCGCAACCTTGGCCGCTTACTGTTTGGCCCCATAATGTTATTGCACCTGATAGTGTTATAGATGAATTAACTGAAGGAAATAGCGCTGCATATGAAGGCCCATCTTTATCAGGGGTACCCCAGGTTAAATTGTAGGTTGTTGTCGGGGAAGTGACGTAGCCACTACTATCAGTTATTGATTGTGCTGATAATGTTGTTTGGTTAAATGGTTTGCTTAGCGTTCCATTTTCACTAGTTGAAACATATCCGTCACCATAGGTGGAGGCTAAAGAACTAACGCTTGGTGCGGTAACTGTCCCAATGGTAGTCCAATTGCCTGGATAAACCGCCGCTGTTAATGTTGGTGTAGAGACTGAAGGGGTAACTGTTGATACCACTGGGTTAGTAGTGGCGTCAGCAAAGGTGTAAGTAATGGTCTTAGTTACATGGTCACCTGCCCATGTCACAGGTGCACTTGTAGCCGTGTTTGTTGCGGTTGAGGTTGTTGCATCACCATACGTAGTTACGATAGTTTGAGTATTTGTTGTGTAACTTGGAGTGCCAGCAACGCCAGGCACTGTTGATACCACTGGGTTAGTAGTGGCGTCAGCAAAGGTGTAAGTAATGGTCTTAGTTACATGGTCACCTGCCCATGTCACAGGTGCACTTGTAGCCGTGTTTGTTACACT
>CAILFU010000158.1 GCA_903833595.1 uncultured Pseudomonadota bacterium | reverse complement strand
CCTAACATCGCTTATGTCCCAACAATCGCCTATCACCACTGAAAAAATCCTTAGAGATTTACTTGCGAAACGCATTCTGATTTTAGATGGTGCGATGGGCACGATGATTCAGCAATACAAATTGACTGAGGCTGATTATCGTTCCGAGCGTTTTGCTGACTTTGCCGCACCGGCAGGGCAGCGTGAATTATTCGTCAAAGGCAATAACGAACTACTCACCATAACGCAGCCACATATTATTCAGGAAATTCATGAAAAATATTTAGCGGCAGGTGCAGATATTATTGAAACCAATACGTTTGGTGCAACCACCGTGGCGCAAGATGATTACCACATGGCGCACTTAGTGTATGAGATGAACGTGCAGGCTGCCAAGTTGGCTAAAGCCTCATGCGAAAAATATAGCACTCCAGATAAGCCGCGCTTTGTTGCAGGCACCTTAGGCCCGACACCTAAAACGGCTAGCATCTCACCGGACGTGAATGATCCAGCGGCGCGTAATGTCAATTTTGACCAATTAGTAACGGCCTATTTAGAGCAAACGCGGGCGTTGGTTGAAGGTGGGGCAGATATCTTAATGGTAGAAACCATCTTTGATACGCTCAATTGCAAAGCGGCATTATTTGCGATTGATACATTCTTTGAAGAATCAGGTTTACGTTTTCCCATCATGATTTCAGGCACCGTGACGGATGCCTCGGGACGTATTTTATCGGGTCAAACGGTCACCGCATTTTGGCATTCTGTACGTCATGCAAAACCACTGTCCATCGGATTAAATTGTGCCTTAGGCGCCACTTTAATGCGCCCGTATGTAGAAGAGATTTCAAAGATAGCCGATACTTTTGTGTGTATTTACCCGAATGCAGGCTTGCCTAACCCAATGTCAGATACTGGCTTTGATGAAACCCCCGATGTGACATCAAGCTTAGTGAAAGAGTTTGCCGAAAGCGGCTTTTTAAACATTGCAGGTGGTTGCTGTGGCACAACGCCGGGGCACATCAATGCAATCTATCAAGCCATTAAAAACGTAGCGCCAAGGCCTGTACCCACATTAGCGCAAACACTTAAGTTGTCAGGATTAGAACCTTTTACCGTTGATGACAGCTCATTGTTTGTCAACGTAGGTGAGCGTACCAACGTCACCGGCAGTAAAGCATTTGCCCGCATGATTATTAACGAACAATATGATGAAGCCTTAACCGTCGCACGCCAGCAAGTAGAAAATGGCGCGCAAGTGATAGACATCAACATGGACGAAGGCATGCTAGATGCCGTTAAAGCCATGACGCACTTTTTGAATCTCATTGCCTCCGAGCCGGACATTGCCCGTGTGCCCATTATGATTGATTCCAGTAAATGGTCAGTCATTGAAGCCGGTTTGAAATGTGTGCAGGGTAAATCGATTGTTAATTCGATTTCTATGAAAGAAGGTGAGGCTGAATTTTTACGCCAAGCGAAACTTTGCCAGCGCTATGGCGCGGCTGTTATCGTCATGGCCTTTGATGAAAAAGGCCAAGCAGATACCTTTTCTCGTAAAACCGAAATTTGCAAACGTGCTTATGATTTATTGGTGGGGATCAACTTCCCCGCGGAAGATATTATTTTTGACCCCAATATTTTTGCTATTGCCACGGGTATTGAAGAACACAATAACTATGCAGTAGATTTTATTGAAGCCACTCGCTGGATTAAACAACATTTACCGCACGCCAAAATTTCCGGCGGTGTTTCAAATGTAAGTTTTAGTTTTAGAGGCAACGATCCGGCACGTGAGGCGATACACACGGTATTTTTATACCATGCGATTAAAGCCGGCATGACCATGGGGATTGTGAATGCGGGCATGATGGGTGTCTATGATGACCTTGCGCCAGAGCTAAGAGAATGTGTTGAGGATGTGGTTTTAAATCGCATCATCGATGCGAATAATCCTTTAGCTGCTACTGAGCGCATGAT
>CAILFU010000157.1 GCA_903833595.1 uncultured Pseudomonadota bacterium | reverse complement strand
TTAGGCATTCAATGCTTACTGGCTAAAACAGACATTGATGCGACAAAAATTGCACAACAACTACAAGATTTAAATATGCAACGCCGTAGCATAGAGGCCGATATGCAAGAGGGTGCAAGCCTGTCTTTGGATAACATTGATGTGACCAATCAATTTTCAATTAGCATGTACCAAGCCGATTGGCATCAAGGTGTAATAGGTATTTTAGCTTCACGCATCAAAGAGCGTTATCACCGCCCCGTGATTGTTTTTGCTGATGCTGGAGATGGACTACTCAAAGGCTCAGGCCGTTCTATTGCCGGCTTGCATTTGCGTGACGCACTGGATTTGTTGAGCAAGCACCAACCTGATTTAATCTTAAAATTTGGTGGCCATGCCATGGCGGCAGGCCTGACGATTAAACAGCTCGATTTTGAATTATTTAATCAAAGCTTTGAAGCGGTAGTTAAAAGCTTGATTACCGAGACTGATTTAGAATCCGTACTAGAAGTGGATGGCAGCTTAAACCCTAGTGATATGACCTTTGCAACAGCGCAGATGTTGGAGAGTCAAGTGTGGGGGCAAGGCTTTGCTCCGCCATTATTTTATGATGAATTTGAAGTGATTAATCAACGCATATTGGGTGAAAAACACCTGAAACTGACTTTAAAGACGATAGATAAACCTTTGGTGATTGATGCCATTTACTTTAATCATTCGGCATTGCTCGCCAGTACAATTCAAGCGGCCTATCAGTTACAAACCAATAGCTACAATGGTGTGCAAAAAGTACAATTGAATTTGCAATATATTGAAAGTTAACTTTAGGGTGACCTATCATTAATATCGAACAATCAGATTCTCATCTACTGGTGCAAAGCATGTTCCAACCAGCTTTGCCACCTCGTCAAAGTGATTCGCACAAAGGCTCGTTTGGTAGCGTAGCGATTATTGGCGGTGATACTGGCATGGTAGGCGCTGTACTGTTGGCGGCGCGAGCGGCATTATTGAGTGGTGCAGGGCGTGTGTACGCCTCTATGTTGGCTAGTGGTGCGCCGACGGTAGATTTAATCCAGCCAGAAATTATGTTTCGTTCACCTGCCGAGTTAAATCAATTAAAGCAGTTGAACGCATTAGTCATTGGGCCCGGCCTTGGGCAATCAAAAGATGCCATTGAATTGCTTGAGTGTTGGTTAACTCAGACTGTGCCTATGTTGATAGATGCGGACGCCCTAAATTTAATGGCTCAGCATACCCATTTAGTGGCTATCTGCAAACAACGTCAGGCAGAAACAGTGATTACGCCACATGTCGGTGAGGCAGCTAGATTGCTTGCTACTACCAGTGAAGACATCCAAAAAAATCGTACTGAATGTGCGCTAAAGTTAGCTAAATCATTGCACGTTACGTGTGTGCTTAAAGGCGCTGGTAGTATTTGCGCGCATACTGATGGCACATGGTTTATCAATACTACTGGCAACCCAGGGCTTGCTAGTGGTGGCACTGGGGATGTGCTGAGCGGCATTATTGCTAGCTTAATGGCGCAAGGCTTAACTGCGTTAGATGCCGCCAAGCTGGGTGTTTACTTGCATGGTGCGGCGGCAGATGCTTTGCTTGCAGAAGGGCTTGGTCCTGTAGGATTAACCGCCTCAGAAGTGGCATTGGAAGTACGCAATATCATTAATCAATTAAATGCATGTAAAAGTATTTAATGAGCAGCCGTATTAGGAATTTATAACTTTGACTAATTCGCTAAATAAAGAATGGACGCTTGCGATAGGCGGTATGAGCTGCGCCTCATGTGCTAATCGGGTAGAAAAAGCGCTGGCTAAGGTGCCGGGCGTGTTGTCGGCTGAAGTGAATCTTGTCATGGAAACGGTGAAAATTTCAGTGACGCCAGAGGTGGTGACCCCAGATCAGTTGGTTGATGCGGTCGTGGCTACAGGCTTTCAAGCCAAAGTGATTCATCAAGAAAGCCCTGTCGTTGCTGAGTTTAATCGGACTCAGCAAGCAAGTATGCCTGATTGGGCCCCAGTGGCAATTTCTGCTTTGCTATCATCACCCTTGTTGGTGGCAATGCTACTAGCATGGGCGGGTTGGCAAGGCCAGTTGCCAGCATGGTTACAGTGGACGTTAGCAACGCCTGTACAGTTTTGGTTGGGTTGGCGTTTTTATAAAGCGGGTTGGAACGCCTTGAAAGCAGGTGCAGGCAATATGGATTTACTGGTCGCACTAGGTACTTCAGCGGCTTATGGCTTGAGTGTGTATTTATTATTCAACCCCATGCATGTTGGCATACAACATTTATATTTTGAATCTTCAACCATCGTTATCACCTTAGTGTTGCTTGGTAAATGGTTAGAAACGCGCGCTAAAAAGCAAACGACAGAAGCGATTCGCGCACTTAATGCCTTACGGCCTGAACGCGCCAGCGTGCTGCGTAATGGTCAAGAAGTACAACTTGCCATAGATGCAGTGCTAGTGGGCGATATTGTTGTGATACGTCCTGGTGAGCGTATTCCTGTTGATGGGCGTGTGCAGCAAGGTGAAAGTCAGGTTGATGAATCTTTAATTACCGGCGAAAACTTACCTGTTAGCAAAAAAATGGGTGACAAAGTGACGGGTGGTGCGGTCAATGGCGAAGGTTTGCTACATGTGGTTACGACAACCATCGGTACCGAATCAGTATTGGCACGTATCGTTCGTTTAGTTGAGTCGGCTCAGGCTAAAAAAGCACCGATTCAGCGCTTGGTGGATAGAGTGAGTGCGGTTTTTGTCCCAGTAGTGATTGGTATTGCTTTGCTTACTTTAGTGGCTTGGGGGCTGCTAGGTGGAGATTGGCAAGTGGCTATATTGAATGCAATCTCTGTGCTAGTAATTGCCTGCCCTTGCGCGCTAGGCTTGGCAACGCCTACGGCTATTATGGTCGGCACGGGCGTTGCTGCACAACATGGCATATTGATTAAAGATGCCGAATCATTAGAACTAGCGCATGCCGTTAAAACGGTGGCTTTTGATAAAACCGGCACCTTGACGGAGGGGCATCCTAAACTTGTCGAACTGCAATCGATTGCAGGGAATAAGGATTATTTATTAACACTCGCCGCCAGCTTGCAAGTCGGCAGTGAGCATCCGCTTGCTAAGGCGGTGGTCAATGCGGCGCAAGCTAAAGGCTTGTTGCTACAACCCGTGCTAGAACTACAAGCTTTGCCGGGTAAAGGTTTAGTAGGTTTGGTGGGAGATCAGCGCTTGTATTTGGGTAATGTGCGTTTGATGGGTGAACTAGGGGTTGATTTGGTGGCATTGAAAGTAGCTTCTGAGTCACTAGAAGCGCAAGGGCTAAGTATTTCATGGCTAGCCATCTCATCGGCAGCGTCCTCATTGTTGGGTATGTTGGCATTTGGCGATGTGCTAAAACCAACAGCCGCTAACGCAATAAACCGGTTGCAACGCCAAGATATATTGACGGTGCTGATATCTGGTGACAATCAAGGTAGTGCGACGAGTGTTGGTAATCAACTAGGTATTAGCCAAGTCTATGCAGAGGTGCTGCCAGTAGATAAGGCTAATATAGTGGCGCAATTAAAACGCGCCCATGGTTTAGTTGCCATGGTGGGAGATGGCATTAACGATGCGCCTGCGCTAGCTGCTGCTGATATTGGTATTGCGATGTCTAGCGGTACCGATGTGGCC
>CAILFU010000156.1 GCA_903833595.1 uncultured Pseudomonadota bacterium | reverse complement strand
AGGGGGTGTGTGAGATGCTTTAACTTTGATCTTGCTGGCTGTCTACAAAAATATTTTTTCTTTTCTTCTAGATATGAGGTTTATTTGGTCTTTCATCAACAGCAGGCGCTAACTTATTCAGATTTGTCATAAAAGATTCATTAGCTTGTCATTTCTCCCATTTAAATTTTTCTCAGAGCAATCATTTTGCTGCTCACAAATATGATCAGGAGGAGACAATGAAAAAAATGAATTACATCTCTATAGCGTTAGCATTTCTTTGTTTTGCAGGGGCTGTCGGTGCATCCAATCTTTCCTTTCAAGATCCAATTCCTTCTACCGATCAACTTATTTCATATTTGAATCAAGCGCACATTCAAGAACAAGCCTACTAATTGGAGAATCAAATGCCTATTAATCGATTCATTAAAACCAAACCTCGTATCAGTTTTGCAATCATTAGCACGTTGTGTATAGGCGTTGGTCTGGTAGTAACCCAGGTTCAAGCCAGCATTCACAATCAATCTCAAATTGCACAAAACAATCCACACCGCATCCCTGATAACTTGAATCCTAAGTTACGCAGAGCTATCGATCACCTAGATGTAATTAAGCGCGAAGTAAAAGAAGACTTAAGTGAGAAGATTTCTGAGGCTAGTGAAACGATCCATAGCCTTGCATTTAAGAACAGTCCATCGGTAGCAAAACCAACCCTTGATTACACTACTGGCTCATCTAATTGATGGTTTCAATTGAGGGGGCTTGGTTTCAAGGTCAAGCTCATTGATAGGTTTTTGAGGGTTGTTGATCTTCGAACGTATTCTGAGCCGAAAATGATTGCACGACCCCCTTTTTTAACGCTATAAGACATTGAGTTATTAATTGGCAACCAAAAAAGACATTATTTGATATGTGTTCAGATAGTTTTAGATCTTGCGGCAGGATTTAACTTCTTATTCCTGGTTTTATTTGCTCGGCCTGCTGATGTCAAATTAGGGTTATTTACGCCTGAATTGGGGATTTCATGCCCTTATTAGGGATCTCCCGCTGATTCTGCTCTATATCTGTATATATACTAGTGTCTGATATTTTTAGTGTTTATAGACGATAGGAGATATTCGTGAAAAGCAAAAAACTCAGTAGATATAGTTTGGTCGCAGCGGCTTTGTTCTTGGGTGCAGTCAATGCCAACGCTGCAAGCCCAACTATGGACAAGATTAAGTCCACCGGTGCGGTCACTATGGGCGTTCGTGAATCATCCATTCCGATGTCTTACACCACTGGCGATAGTCGCTTTGATGGTTACCATGTTGAAGTGTGTCGCATGATCCTGGGCGATATCAAAGATAAGCTCGGCATGAGTACATTGCGTATTAACTATCAGCCTGTTACCTCACAAAATCGCGTACCCTTGGTTCAGAACGGCACAGTCGATATCGAGTGTGGCACGACTACCAATAATGCATCTCGCGCTAAAGATGTTGGCTTTGCTAACACTTTGTACGTAGAAGAAGTTCGCATTGCTGTTAAAGCAAACTCAGGCATCAATTCCATTTCACAATTGGCTGGCAAAAAAGTGGCAACTACCACTGGTACTACGTCAGTACAGTTGTTGCGCAAGCATGAGAAAGCCAATGGCGTTAACTTTGATGAAGTATTTGGTAAGGACCATGCTGACAGCTTCTTGTTGCTCGAGTCTGGTCGTGCTGATGCCTTCGTGATGGATGGCTCGATCTTGGCAGGTAATATCGCCAATGCCAAGAATCCAAAAGACTACAAAATCGTTGGTGAAGTTCTCAGTACTGAGCCAATCGCCATCATGGTTCCTAAGAATGACCCAGAGTTCAAGGCTGCTGTAAATGCTGCAATCGCTAAGATTGTTGCGAATGGCAAAATGCCTGCGCTGTGGGACAAGTGGTTCTTAAAACCAATCCCACCAAAAAATATCGTTGTTGGTCTTGAGTTGTCTCCAGCCACTAAAAATGCTTGGGCCAACCTCAATGACAAACCTGCTGAAGACTATCAACAGAAGAAATAATTTATGGCTTTAGATTTTGGTGTTTTCTGTAAGAACACCCTAGACGGAGAAGTGGTGGATCACTGCTTCTCCGCT
>CAILFU010000155.1 GCA_903833595.1 uncultured Pseudomonadota bacterium | reverse complement strand
CGACGGCTAAAATGCCAGCAAAAAAACCAGCCCCTACAAAAATAGTGGCGCCAAAACCTTTAGCAAGTGCTGCCAAAAGCACTGCAGCTAAGCCGGTAAAGCTAAAAGTAGAAAAAGTGAAAATGGAACGTGACAGTTTTACTATGCCAAAAAGTGAATATGCACAATTTAGCGTACTAAAAGAGCGTTTACTTAAACTGGGTCAACCTGCGAAAAAAAGTGAATTGTTGCGTGCGGGCATTATGCAATTAACTGCGATGACA
This sequence comes from uncultured Pseudomonadota bacterium, assembly GCA_903833595.1. GTDB lineage: Bacteria > Pseudomonadota > Gammaproteobacteria > Burkholderiales > Methylophilaceae > Methylotenera. The sequence goes on along the minus strand of CAILFU010000155.1, from coordinate 8,398 downwards.
GACGCTGCCTTAAAAGCAGCCATGACTAAAGTGCCCACCATTAAAACAGGTAGACCCAACAAGAAATAAACAGGGCTTTAAAATGAATTAATAGTTGGGCTGTTGCACTGTAAATAAGTAGGTTTGCGGTGCACTACCACTAAAAAGGTGTCGCTGGCGTATCCACCAGACTGCACCTTTTTTTACACTACAAGCGCCTGCTTGTATGCCTATCAAGCGAGTAATCAATAATCCTAAATTCGGTTGATGCCCAACAATTAAAATGGTTTTATCAACATCATCGTTACACACTTGCTTAGCAATGGCACTGACCGAGCTATCTACACCCAAATACTCCACTACTTTGACCTCGCGTATGACTTTAGCCGTATTGAGTTGTTGTAAAGCCGCTACCGTTTCTAAACAGCGGCGTGCTGGGCTACATAAAATTTCGGTATTTTCTGGTAAATGTTCAGCTAGCCATGTGGCCATTTTAGCGGCATCTTTACGGCCATGTTTAGTCAATGCCCTATCTGCATCTTCGCCAGTTAAACTTTGCATTTCAGCTTCAGCATGACGCCATAAAATCAAATTCGCCATAATTTAGCGTGCGTATTGATTAATCAACTGCTGTTGCGCACTAAAGTCTTTTACTTGACCCGCGCCTTTGAGTTTAGCATTCGGTAATTGGCTAGCAAGCTGATAAGTGCCGTCATCAGTCAGTATCCATGCATTCTTATTGTCATCTAAACTCATTTGGCAACATTCTTGCAAAATACGTGCGCGATTTTTAGTATCGACAATAGGCCAAGCAATTTCAATACGCCGCATCATATTTCGGTTCATCCAGTCAGCACTGGCAAGCCACATATTTTCAACTGCATCAATATTGAAATAGAACACGCGAGAATGCTCTAACAAGCGTCCAATAATTGAACGTACACGAACGCGTCCCTCCAACCCTGGTGCATCTACCGGCAATATACAAGCGCCGCGCAAAATCAAATCCACTTCCACTCCAGCACGGCCCGCATTCACCAAAGCCATAACCAAAACTTCATCCGTCAGTGCATTCATTTTTAAAATGATGCGTGCGGGCTTGCCTGCTCTTGCTGCAGTTTCAGCACTTTTTATCTTAGTCAGCATTTGCCTATGCAAATTAAAGGGGGCGACGAGTAACTTCCTCATACGCGGTAATTTAATCTGACTAGCAATATGTCTAAATAGATGTTCCATATCCCGCGTGATGTCTGAGTCTGCCGTGAGCATACTGACATCGGTATACAGTCTAGCGGTTCTCGGGTTGTAATTACCCGTAGATACATGGCCATAATATTTTAAAGCCGACCCTTCACGACGCATCACGAGTAGCATTTTTGCATGTGTTTTTAAACCAACAACGCCATAAACCACTTGTGCACCAACCGACTCTAAACTTTCTGCCCAGTTAATGTTAGCCTCTTCATCAAACCTTGCTTTCAGCTCAACTACCGCCATCACTTCTTTACCGCGACGCACCGCTTCTTGTAACAATTGAAGCATGCGCGGGTCTGAACCTGTCCGGTAAATGGTTTGTTGAATCGACAATACATCAGGATCATAGACTGCTTCACGCAAGAAATCGATGACAGCTTCAAAGCTTTCATATGGCTGATGAATCAAGATATCGCGTTGTTTGAGCTGCGTAAAAAATGACTGATTCGGTACAATTTGCAAGCTCGTGGCTGGTTCGAACGGCCTAAATTTGAGCTGACTACCTTCGGCCAAATCTGCCAACTGCATCAAACGCACCAAATTCACCAAACCATTCACGCGGTACAAGGATTGTTTTGGCAAATCAAACTGCTGTAATAACAATTTTGCTAATTTTTCATCACAGCCATGAGACACTTCTAATCGAACGGCCTCACCGAAATTACGATGTACTAAGCCTTTGCGTAGCGCTGTGCGTAGATTCTTAACATCATCTTCATCGACCGCTAAATCTGAATGGCGCGTCACTCTAAACTGAGAAAAATTGATTACCTCACGTCCAGTAAACAAACTAGACAAATGCGCTCGAATCACACTCGATAAAGAGACAAATTTCTGCTGATTATCACTTAAATTTTTAGGTAATTTAATCAGCCTTGGTAGCACTCTAGGTACTTTTACAATCGCAATATTATTGCTACGGCCAAATGCATCGTCACCGCCTAGCAACACAATAAAATTGAGTGCCTTATTGGCAACAAGCGGAAAAGGATGTGAAGGGTCAAGTGCAACAGGCACTAACAATGGCCTTACATCTGTTTCAAAATATCGTGATACCCAATGCCGCTGCTCTGCTGTACGATCGCCATGTGACACCAAATGCACGCCGTGCTCAGCCAATGCGGGCATCAATTCAGTATTAAAAATTTGATATTGCTTATCCACTAAGGCATGGGCAGCATCAGAAATCATTTCATAACTTTGCACATTAATATCAGTGTGATGCTCATCATCACGCATCGCATCGACATGTGGCGCGGCACGCACCTCAAAAAACTCATCCAAATTAGATGAAACGATGCAAATATATCGCAAACGTTCAAGTAACGGGTACTCAGTATTTTGTGCAAGGCTCAATACGCGCTCATTAAACGCTAATATACTGATATCTCGATTAAGTAATTTTAGGGGTGGGAAAGTTGAACGCATATGATTTTCAGGTGTTAAATACTATTGATGTTATGCGCCAATTATGACAAATTGATGACCGTTTAATGAAATAAATTTAGACTTGCTTGTTTGCAAGCTAGCGCCTATTTTTATCTTTTCAGTGTACTCAGTAACTGCTGTATGAGCAAGCCAGCTGCGGCAAAGCCAAATGGTGCAGTAACGCACACACTAGATCCATAGCCAGCACAATTTAAACCGGTAATAGCATCCTCAGCCTCATTATCGCTGACCTCACATGAGCGTTCTGGGAACACGACTTGCTCATCTGAGTAGACACACTGAATGGCCAATTTTACGGGTTTGTTCTTCGTATTACTTGCTTTAGCAAAGCCATAGTCTCGGCGTAATACATTACGCACTTTGGCGAGCAATTTATCATGGCTCACTATACTTAAATCTGCCTGTTTAATGCGCGTGGCATCTAGTCGCCCACCGGCAGCGCCGGTCATCACTAAGGGGATGTCATGAGAGAGACAAAAAGCAGCAATCGCCGCTTTAGCTTTAGCATCATCAATGCAGTCAATCACACCATCAAGCTGATGATTTAAAAGATTACCCACATTTTCAGCAGTCACAAAATCTTCAATCTCAAATACTTCTGCAGCTGGATTAATACGTTTGATGCGCTCAGCCATGGCTGTCACTTTAGCTTTGCCGAACTCACCTTCTAGCGCATGCAGCTGCCGATTGACATTCGATTCGGCAATATTATCTAAATCAATCAAAGTGATGGTACCCACAGCGTTTCGCGCTACTGCTTCAGCCGCCCAAGAACCTACGCCACCAATGCCGATGATACAAATATGAGCCGCTTGTAATTGAGCCAAACCCGCTACGCCATATAGGCGTGAAACGCCACCAAAACGCCGTGCAACGTCCATAGTCTCTGTAGCTGGCATTATGTTTCTAAGACAACAAATGCAGTAGCAAGATTGCGTTCATCACTAATACTGATATGCATTTTCGTGATCTGTCTAGATTGCAAAAAATCCTGCAATTCAGAAGCCAACACGAGCATAGGCTTACCTAAGTCATCGTGTGCAACAGCAATATTTTGGAAGGTGGCGGGATCACGTAAACCTGTGCCTAATGCTTTAGAAAAAGCCTCTTTAGCAGCGAAACGCTTAGCTAAAAAACGTGCTTTAATCTTGGATTGCAGGTACATAGAAAATTCGTCGTCTGCCAATATACGTTTGGCAAACTCGTCACCAAATTGCGCTATTGAAGCCTCAATGCGGGCAACTTCTACAATATCTGTACCAATGCCGAAAATCATTGTTGGCTACTTAAAAGCAAATTCTTTCACTAACGCCTTCATTTCGCGCACGGCATTATCCCAGCCAACAAACAAAGCATGGGCCACAATCGCATGACCAATATTCAGCTCGTCTATGCCCTCAATTGAGGCAATCTCATGCACGTTATGATAATGCAAGCCATGACCGGCATTGACTACCAAACCTAAGCTAAGTGCGTATTTGACAGCGTCTTTGATACGTTGCAATTCGCGTTGTTGATCAACGGCATTTTCAGCATCGGCAAAAGTGCCTGTGTGTAATTCAATCACGGGCGCGCCCGCTTTTTTTGCGGCATCAATTTGTGCGGCATCGGGCCCAATAAACAAAGAGACACGAATGCCCGCATCTTTTAGTTGTTTAACGGCATATTGCACTTGTGAAAAATTACTGATGACATCTAAGCCGCCTTCAGTGGTACGCTCTTCACGGCGTTCTGGCACTAAACAAACGTCTTGAGGCGCGACTTCTACTGCAATGGCTATCATTTCATCGGTAACAGCACATTCCAAATTCATGCGAGTTTGTAGTAAGCCACGTAAAGCCCGTACATCGGCATCTTGCATATGGCGACGGTCTTCACGCAAATGTAAGGTGATGCTATCTGCACCTGATTGCTCAGCACGTAGTGCCGCTTGTACCACGCTTGGGTACTTTGTACCACGCGCTTGGCGAATGGTGGCGACGTGATCGATATTGACACCTAGCTTAATCATTTTTAATCTTCAATGTGTTATTTATATTTAAAAAACTACAGACCTTGCAAATCTATCAGTAGCTGCCTGGTATGTAAGGGCTTATCCCCTAAATAATGTGCTAATAAATAGCGCATCAACTGCTTACTTTGTTGCTGTGTTTGCGGCGTATTGTAATCATCATTCACCATGTCTATCATGGTTTTACCGAGCAATTGTACGCCATTTTTTGTGTGATTTAACACGCCATTTAATCGACTGGCGCCATGCTCTGCCTGATAAATATAGTTTAAATCTTCAAGTATGGGCGCTTCGTGAACGTCATGGTGCAATGGAATCGCATAGCCCAGCTCTTGCAATAACTTTAATTCAAAACGTCGAAGTGTAGAGGCTAAATCTTGATTATTAGCCAATATTTTGATGGTTGCACTGTAATATTCAAATAACGCTTCATGCGCATCTTCACGTGGCAATAAGCGTAACAACAGCTCATTTAAATAAAAACCACACATGAGTGCTTCGCCTTTTAGCAGTAGCAAGCCCCCGCCCCACTCTAGACTGTGTAATGTTTTAAGTTCTAACTTACCTGACCAAGTCGCCACTAAGGGCTGAAACGACTGCAACATACCCCGCATCGCTGAGCGCGGTCTTCTAGCGCCTTTGGCGGTAGTAGCAACGCGGCCAAAGCCATGCGTAAACAACTCGACGACTAAACTTGTTTCTTTGAAGGGATAGGTATGCAACACATAGACAGCTTGGTTGTCATAACGAGAACTGGCTTGCATAAAAACTAATTAGACCGAATCACTAGGTACATCAGAAAAACCTTATTGATTTGTTTCTCTGCACTGATGTTAATAACCCAGTGATTTCAATGCCCGCTCGTCATCGGCCCAACCACCTTTAACTTTAACCCAAGTTTCTAGGTACACTTTTCCGCCAAATAGCTTTTCCATATCCTGCCGAGCTTCAGTCGAAATTTGCTTCATCTTGTCGCCATTTTTACCAATAAGCATGGGTTTTTGACTATCTTTATCGACAATAATTGCACAAAAAATACGGCGTAGATTACCAATCACTTCAAATTTTTCAATCTCTACCGCGACTGAATAAGGAATCTCATCGCCAAGTAATCTGAATATTTTCTCACGTACTAACTCTGCGGCTAAAAAACGCTCGTTTTTATCAGTCAGCTCATCTTCAGAATAAATGGCAGCTTGTTCAGGTAGATATTTACGAATGGCACTTAATAGCTCATCTAAATGAAGACTTTTCTTAGCACTGACTGGCACGATTTCTGAAAACGGAAACTCTAAATCAAAGTCTTGAATCAGGGGCAATAAATTACCTTTGTCACCCATCAAGTCTGATTTATTGACCACTAAAATGGTCGGTGTTTTTTCTGATAACAATTGCAAGACTTTGCGATCTGCATCGCCAAGCTTCATCGGCTCGATGACAAATAGCACAACATCCACTTCAGTGAGCACTTGCGTCACGGTTTTATTCAAACCTTTATTTAACGCGTTGAGATGCTTTTGCTGAAATCCTGGCGTGTCTACAAATAAAAACTGTGTCTCTTCAGTCGTATGAATACCCAGCAGGCGGTGCCGTGTTGTTTGGGCTTTACGCGAGGTAATCGCCAACTTCATCCCTAAAATGTGGTTGAGCAGCGTTGATTTCCCAACATTAGGTCGACCAACAATGGCCACCGTGCCACATCTAAATGTGGAAGGTGCTACTAAATCTGCGTCTATCTCTGTCATTTGTACGTGCTATCCAATCTAAATTTAGGCAATGCGGCTTTTTACAAAGCGTATTTTTTCTAATTCCAACAAAGCAAGTTGTGCTGCTTTTTGCTCGGCGATACGGCGGCTTGTGCCTTCACCTACCGTGCGTATATCCATTTTCTGTATAAAGCATTCAACAATAAATACCTGAGCGTGCGCTTCGCCGCCAGTGTGTACTACGGCATATTCTGGTACTGCTACTTTTTTGCCTTGCAACAACTCTTGCAACAATGATTTAGGGTCTTTATCGATGACTTTAGGATCAATCGTATTCAGCTTATCTGCATACAAGTTTAGCACCAGCGCTTCAGCGGCGGCAAAACCACCATCTAGATATACGGCACCAATGATCGCTTCAAGCGCATCAGCCAAAATAGAAGGTCTGCGCCAACCGGCACTTTTTAACTCACCTTCGCCCAGTTTCAGTGCATCGCCTAAATCGAGTGAAAGTGCAATTTCGCTAATGGTAGCCTCTTTGACAAGTTGGGCACGCAAGCGGCTTAAGTCGCCTTCATCTAATGCTGGAAAACGCTGATACAGCTGATTAGCAATGATAAAATTAAGCGCGCCATCGCCCAAATATTCTAAGCGCTCGTTATTCTGGGCACTATAGCTTCTATGGGTCAATGCCTGCGTTAGCAGATTAGTTTCTACAAACTTATAGGTTAGGCGCTTTGTTAAATCCTGCTGAGTCATTAGAAGTGAAATTTAGAATATATGATGTTGCTGAGCGTTATTTGGCGCTAGAAAAATCAATTAAAATGCTGATGTTGCCAAAAAGAGGCTTAATCACTTGATACTCAACAGACGCAACCGTCTCACCCGCACTGTTTTTATCAATCGTGAGGTCAGTCCCTGTCACAACCGTCACATAACTCGTGTTTGCACGCTTATTAAATGACTCTTGAATTTCTTTTTTACTCATACTGCTTAGCGGCTCTTTATTCAAGGCAGCCAACACCGTTTTAACTGAGTAATACTCTTGATATGCAGGGAAAACCTTCATGGCAATCAGTGCCATAAATACTAACGCAGCCGCAACAAACATCATGCCGAGCAGGGTTGCACCCCATTGTTTTTTGAGGCTAATTTGTTGTGTTGTTTGATGATGACGCATAATTTTCTCCATTTTTGACAATTGAAGGATAGTCTACTAACGTATCTTACTGCCTATTCTAGAGCCCTGATCAAAATTCATCCAGATAAAAAATGCTTTACCCACTAAGTTTTTCTCTGGCACAAAACCCCACACACGGCTATCAGAACTATCATCACGATTATCACCCATCGCCAAATAATGTCCAGCAGGCACAATCACTTCTTCATCATTGGCAAACTTGGCGCCTATTGCATCAGGGTCATAGTTACCCACCCACTCGTTGATCAAAATATCATGTTGCACACTACCCAACTGCTCGCGAAATTGTTTTGCTATCACCATATTTAGCCCTGGTTTCACATAGGTATAATCGCCGACATTATTCACCTCTAGCACTTTTCCATTAATCATCAGGCGCTTATCTAAGTAGCGAATTTTATCGCCAGGCAATCCTACCACCCGTTTAATGTAATCCACTGACGGCTCTGGCGGGTAATGAAACACAAACACATCACCTCGGTTGGGTTGATTCATTTCAAAAAAAGTATTGTTTAAAATGGGGACGCGCAAGCCATAGGTGAATTTATTTACCAAGATATAATCACCTGCCAACAAAGTAGGCATCATAGAACCTGATGGAATCTTGAAGGGCTCCACAATAAAAGAACGGACGAAAAATACCAGCAAAATGACTGGGAAAAAACTTTTAGCATATTCCACCAGCACAGGCTCAGCTTCGCCATCGGCACGTTTTTTACGCAACACTACACTATCTAGCAGCCAAATAAAGCCTGTGACGACTAAGATGGCCACCATGAACAATGCGAAATACATTAT
>CAILFU010000154.1 GCA_903833595.1 uncultured Pseudomonadota bacterium | reverse complement strand
CTACGTAGATTAATCAACCTGCATCAAAGTAGTCGATATTTACAATTACCAGAAGTCAGCCGCTTACGCTTTGATGCCTTGATGCCATTGGCAATTTCTCAGGCAGCAGATATGCCTAATGCCGATATTGCACTCTTGCGAATAACAGATTTATTGGAAAGTATCTGTCGGCGTGCTAGTTACTTAGCATTACTGGCTGAACACCCACAGGCAATGCATTTGCTGGTGAAGTTATGTAGCAGCAGTCCTTGGTTAAGTAATTATTTAATCCAACATCCCATCTTGCTAGATGAGTTACTTGATACTCGCACTTTATATGCAGCGCCAGACTTTGTAGCCATGCGTGTTGAATTAGAAAAGCGGCTTAATGCAGCAGATGGCGATGTTGAGCAACAGATGGACTTAATGCGACATTTCAAACATGCCAATGTATTTCGGTTTGCCGCACAAGATATTAATGGGGAATTGACCCCAGAGAAACTTTCAGATTATCTAAGTGAGTTAGCTGATTTGGTCCTAAGTGTAAGCTTGATGTACATATGGCCTCATGTACGTGGCAAGCACTTAGCGGTACCTAAGTTTTCAGTTATTGGCTATGGCAAGCTAGGCGGAAAAGAGCTTGGCTACGCCTCTGATTTAGACATTATTTTTCTTTACGATGATGAGGCACCAGAAGCTGGAGAAGTCTACGCGCGATTTGCGCAGCGTATTAATAACTGGTTTAACAGTTTGACTTCTGCCGGCCTGCTTTACGAAACTGATTTGCAATTGCGCCCAGATGGTAACAGTGGCTTACTGGTTAGCAACGTGAGCGCATTTAGAGATTACCAACTTAATAAAGCATGGGTATGGGAACATCAAGCAATTAGCCGCGCACGTTTTGTAGCAGGTGATGCCAGCATAGGAAATGTGTTTGATAAGATTCGTATTGAGGTGATGACATTACCCAGAGAAATAAAACAGCTGAAATTGGACGTGCAGTCTATGCGCGAAAAAATGCGTGCTACGCTGCACATCGCAGCTGATATTTTCGATATTAAACACAGTATCGGCGGCATTATAGATGTAGAGTTTTTAGTACAGTATTTAGTGTTGGCTCATGCAAAAAAATATCCACAATTGACTGAGAATATCGGCAATATTGGCTTGTTAAAGCTACTGGCTTCACTCAACATCATCGAAGCAACATTAGCTGAAAAGGTGGTATTAGCTTACAGAGATTATCGACATACGCAGCATATGCTCAAGTTACAGGGCGCGGCGCATTTGCAGGTGCCCTTATCTGCAGTCAGCGCACATGTATTAGCGGTAAAAACTTTATGGCGAGAGGTCTTTAGCGATTAGTTCTCGTGGCAAGGGCAAGCATTGATTGTGACCTTAGCTAGTTTAAAGCATGTTTAATCCAGTAAGCAAAGCATCATCGTCGGCATGTTAAAATGCTTAAATATGAATCTTAACCAGCCTGAAACCCTTAAGTCTAAAGTGTTAACGTCAGCCTCTTTAGAGTTTGCGTTACAAAGTTGCATGCTGACAGATCGTTTCGTACTGCGCCGGAAATTAAAAGATGTACTAGAAAATCAAAAGTTAAAAGACGACAACTCCGCAATAAAAGCACAACGGCTACTTAACGAAATAATACAAAAAATACGCTTATCTCAACAAAAGTTTGCCTCTCGACTGGCTGGTTTACCCAAACCAGAATATCCACCTGAATTGCCTGTCAGTGGCAAAAAAGATGAAATCTCGCAAGCTATATCTAATCACCAAGTGGTGATTATTTGCGGCGAAACGGGTTCAGGTAAAACCACACAGATTCCTAAAATTTGTCTTGAACTTGGTCGTGGCGTTTCAGGGTTGATTGGCCACACTCAACCTCGACGCATCGCTGCTCGCTCTGTTGCTACACGTATTGCACAAGAGCTAAAAAGCCCCCTTGGCGAGGTGGTAGGCTATAAAGTGCGCTTTAACGATAAACTGACAGAATCCACTTATATCAAGCTGATGACTGATGGCATTTTACTGGCGGAAACCCAAGGTGATAAATTTCTTAACGCTTATGACACCATTATTATTGATGAAGCGCACGAACGTAGCTTAAATATCGATTTTCTGTTGGG
>CAILFU010000153.1 GCA_903833595.1 uncultured Pseudomonadota bacterium | reverse complement strand
CGGTCTGTGTGGCTGGTTTTGTTGCGTTCTAGCAATCGCAACTTGATTGTGCTCGGACTTAGCGTGCTTGGGCTTAAAAATTCTATCTAACAGTTTTTTAATCATGGTTGGATTATAGCTTAAATTGCACCATGCTCATTTTTCCACAATACATCACTGATCCCAGCTTCTTTATTAATGCTGCGGCACATCACAAATAATAAATCAGACAGACGATTTAAATATTGCAATGAAATGTCGGTTACTTTTTCGTTGCGATGTAGCTCGACCAGTTTGCGTTCGGCGCGACGACATACTGTGCGTGCAAGGTGGCAATAAGCGGCAGCTTTTGCGCCTCCAGGTAAAATGAATTCCTTTAGAGGTGCTAAGTGCTCGTTTAATAGATCAATTGACTCCTCTAAATCAGCAACGCGAGATTGCTGCAAAATAACATACCCAGGAATGCAAATTTCACCGCCTACGTTAAATAAGTCATGCTGAATGTGCGTGAGTATAACTTCCAAATTTTTTGGTACGGATTCTGTTAGCATGATGCCGATGATAGAGTTTAACTCATCCAAATCGCCCATGGCTTCAACACGTAAACTGTCTTTGTTAATACGACTGCCGTCGCCTAGCCCTGTAGTGCCATCGTCGCCTGTGCGTGTGTAAATTTTACTCAGTCTATTTCCCATAATGAAGCCCCTTGCTGGCTTATAATCTCTATAGTTTATAATATATGCATTGTAACTGATGACAACCTAGCCATGAGCGCACAACCCACTATCTCAAGCGAAAGATCTATTGCGAATAACCCAATAGGCGTCTTTGATTCTGGCGTAGGTGGGATTTCTGTCTTAAAACATATTCATGCGTTACTACCTTATGAGCAACTTCTCTATGTTGCCGATAGTCAATATGCACCTTATGGCAGCAAAACTAACGCAGAAATTCAATCTCGTTGCCTTGCCATAGCAGATTTTTTGATTGCTAAAGGCGCTAAAGTCCTTGTTGTTGCTTGTAATACGGCAACAGCCGCTGCAATTGACGCTATGCGTGAAAGGTACAGTTTGCCAATTATAGGCATGGAGCCTGCAGTTAAACCTGCAGCAGAAGCCAGTAAAAATGGCATTATCGGCATTCTAGCTACGGTCGGAACACTCAAAAGCGCACAATTTGCGGCATTGTTAGAAAGTTATGGGCGTAATGTAGAAGTGGTTACCCAAGGCTGTGTAGGTTTGGTGGAGTGTATCGAACGAGGCGAATTAACAGTTAATAGCACCAAAGAATTAATACGACAATATTGCGCGCCATTGCTGGCAGAGGGTGCAGATACCATCGTGCTGGGTTGTACACATTATCCGTTCGTGCGAGATCTGATTGCAGAGGTTGTTGGTCAAGACATTGTTTTGATTGAAACTGGTGCGGCAGTAGCTAACCAGTTAAAAAATCGTTTAATTGAAACAGGTTTGCTGTCGAGTGTTCAGCAATCCTGCGAGGTCAATTTTTGGACCAACAGTAAGGCCAAGAACGCCAAGCAGGTGATAGAAAGATTGTGGGGTAAATCTGCGGAAATAAAGACTTTATAGGAAGTCCTTATAATTAAGGAATGACGCCTTAATCTTTTTCCCAACTAACTTCAGAGACCGTATAGCCCTCGACGGCTGCAGCGCGCATCTCAGTCAGATACGGATCATCATTTTCTACCTTACTATTTTCGTCAGTAAACATCGCCTCATTTTGAGGAGTTACTGGGAAACGCCAGTATATTTTTTCAACTTTACTACCCGTGATTCTAAAAATATGGGAGATTAAATTACTTTCTAAAATATTGGAGAATCTGAATCTTTTTAATGGAGCAGATTCAATCTGCACATTAAAGTTTGCAGAGTTTGGGAGTTGAAAGCAAGTCACAAGGACTTCCACGCCAGTATTTAAAAAATACTCGGTTACAAAATCGGTTATTCGAGTAATGGTTCTTTCTAACTTTTTCTTTTTATTCATGATGAATAATAAGTATGAAAGCAGAAGGACGAGATCTGCCGCAACAATATACGCTGCAACAGAGTTGAAGCTAACTGTTAATGTAAACATAACGTCCCTTTATTAAATACATATTTATCATTAAATAATATCATTCAAGCACCTTGTATACAATCTACACCGCAGATTAAACGATTTTAATGCTGAAAAATCACTTCCCCGGCTTTAAGTTTATATTTTGTACCGCAATAGGGGCAAGCTACATGTCCAGTTTTGGCAACATCTAAAAACACCCGAGGATGAGATGACCAAAGTGCCACATCATCATTAGGGCAGTGTAAGGGTAAATCTTTTGCCGATATTTCAATTGCGTCTATGATAGTCATTTTAAAATTTATACCAAAGTTAACCAATCTGCATGCTTAGCTGACTTACCCGTTACCGCATCAAAGTACATTTTTTGTAATTGTTTGGTAATCGGACCTGCGGTGCCTGTGCCAATATTACGGCGATCAAGTTCTCGAATGGGAGTTACTTCTGCTGCGGTTCCGGTAAAAAAGGCCTCGTCAGCTGAATATACTTCATCGCGAGTGATGCGTTTTTCAATCACAGTCAGACCAATCTCTGCAGCAAGCTGTAAGATTGTGTCGCGGGTGATACCTTCTAACGCGCTAGTGAGGTCTGGCGTATAGAGTTTACCATTGCGAATAATAAATATATTTTCACCAGAACCTTCTGCAACAAATCCATCTACATCTAATAGTAAAGCTTCATCGTAGCCGTCCATCGCTGCTTCTTGGTGGGCTAAGATGCTATTCATATAATTGCCATTGGCTTTAGCTTTACACATTGTGATATTCACATGATGGCGTGAAAATGAAGATGTTTTTACACGAATTCCATTATCTAATGCATCTTGACCCATGTATGCGCCCCATTTCCATGCGGCAACAATCACATGGGTTGAGAGCGTTTTAGCGGAAATTCCCATTGCCTCTGCACCATAAAACGCCATTGGACGCATGTAGGCAGATTCTAAATTATTTTCACGTACTGCGGCTTTTTGCGCTTCCATGAGCTCTTCTTTGCTGAAAGGCATCTTCATTTGCAAAATATGCGCACTACGAAATAGTCGGTCTGTATGTTCTTTTAGACGGAAAATTGCTGTGCCCTTGTCAGTTTTGTAAGCGCGTACGCCTTCAAATACCCCCATGCCGTAATGCAAAGTATGCGTTAACACGTGGGTTGTGGCATCGCGCCAGTTAACCATCTGTCCGTCGTACCAAATTACGCCGTCGCGGTCTGCCATTGAGGTTGGAATTGCCATGTTGCTACCTTTTGAACTAATTTTGTAAAAGTATTATTGTAAACTAAAGGGTGTAATTCTTGTCGCATGTTAAAATCAAATATGCTTTAAATATAGAGATATATTCATAATAGTAAAGATTAATTAAGGTTTCGAAGCGATATGCGATATTTTCTGATGCTTTTGTTCATAAGTGTTTTAACGGCTTGTAAACCCGCTATTGAGGGGAATCAATTTGTTGCTACGGACATTACCGGTGCAGACTTTGCACAAACTTTAAGGCTAACTGACCATACAGGCAAACCGCGGGCATTGACGGATTTCAAAGGTAAAGCGGTCGTACTATTTTTTGGGTATACGCATTGTCCAGATGTTTGCCCAACGACGATGTTAGACCTCAAACAAACCATGAAATTGCTTGGGCCACGCGCTGATGAGCTACAAGTATTGTTTGTCACGCTCGATCCAGCACGAGACACCCAAGCAGTGCTAGCTCAATTCGTCCCCTCTTTTGATAAACGATTTATTGGTTTGCGCGGTAATGAGCAAGAAACCTCTGCCGCTACTGCAACCTTTAAAATTTATGCTAAAAAAGTGGATGTCCAAGGTAAAGGGGGCTATACGGTTGATCATAGTGCTGGGATGTATGTCTTTGACAAAGCGGGTAAGATAAGACTTTACATCGATTATGGCGAAAAACCAGTTGATATTGCGCATGACCTTAAGCTGATACTTTAAGACTTCTTAGTATTCTATTTAATCAGATTCAACGCATAACCTAAGGTGGAGTGATACATGAAAAAACTGCTTACTTTGCTTATTTTATTGGTTAATTTACCTGCAGTCGCTGATACCGACACCTACGCCATTGACAACACACATAGCTTTGCCAGCTTTACTATTCGTCATGTGGTATCCAAAACTACAGGGACTTTTCCTGACATTAAAGGGAAAATCCTGATTGATCGTTCAGACTTGTCTAAGTCCAGCGTAGAAGCCAAAATTAATGTGATGAGTGTTAACACAAATCATGCCAAACGTGATGCGCATATACGTGAAAAAGCAGATTATCTGGACGCTGGAAAATTCGGCTGGATGGATTTTATCAGCACAAAGATTGAAGCAACGACTCAAGATGAGGGGCTTCTGACTGGAAATTTAACTTTACACGGAGTCACAAAAGAAATTTCTTTCCCCTTCAAACTGCTTGGTTTCGGCAATGATCCATGGGGCGGTCAGCGGGCAGGGTTTGAGGCTCATACAGTAATCAAGGCTTCGGATTACGGCTTTGCTTGGGGATCTCAGCCTAAAGGTCCGATTGGTGATGACATTGAGATTGTCTTGCTGATTGAAGGTATTAAAAGTCCTCCAGAGTTAAAGCCGTGGTGATGTTGGCAGCTAATTTATTTTTTAGTCTGACTTGCCTCGGTTTCAGCTGCAATTAAAGCAGCATCTAAGGCTGCAGCATCAATGGTAATGCCAGGAATGCGCTCTTCTGCCGTAGGTTCATAACCACCAGTCACTTCTTTTTCTGATGCTGGCGTAGCTACTGGAATTGTCGGAGCCACGCTAGGCGTAGTCACTTCTTTTTGTTCGCAACCTACCACAAAGACCGCTATCAACCCTAACGCCAACATAGAACGCAACAACATAGACATAGTACTTTCCTTTTTGATTAAGCTATTGGTACTGATGATTCAACAATATGAATCGGTCACTATTTTAGCGGAAGGTTAATACTGGGCAATGACTATGATGTAACAGTTTTGTGTCAAATTGTTATGAGCCAATGAGATGTAGCAAAATTTTACGCTGGCTTTGCACATGGCGATGTTCATACAGAAATATACCTTGCCATTGCCCTAATGCAACCTTGCCGTCTATTAATGGAATAGATAAATGTGTTTGCGTGAGTGCACTTCGCACATGGGCTGGCATGTCGTCTGGCCCTTCAATAGTATGAATAAATAATGGGTCACCATCTGGCACTAATCGGCTAAAGAATGCTTCCATATCAACTAATACGTCATGGTCATAATTTTCATTAATTAATAGACTTGCCGAAGTGTGCTGAATATATAGCGTGATTAATCCTGTGTGTAGGCCGCAATTTTTAGCCCATGTAGTGACTTCTGTTGTGATGTCGTAAAGTTTTCTTCCCTGCGTTTTCACGGCAATTTGGTGTGTCATTTGTTGCATTTTGATAGGCTCTTAATTTTTGGTGAACAAGTAAAGCTAATAAATTAGATGAATCGCTTAAAATTTCCTGTTTTAAATACAGGTGAAGGGGCGGTAATGTCAGCATCATAAACATGCGTTTTCAATGGGTAGCGCGCTAAGACTTTTTTAACATACTGGCGTGTTTCTGCATAAGGTGGAACGCCTTTGTACTTATTTACGGCACCTTCACCCGCGTTGTAAGCAGCTACTGCAAGCGTGACGTCGCCTTTAAAATAGGCTAATAACCAGCGCAAGTAAGCCACCCCACCTTTAATATTTTGGCTGGCATCAAAAGCATTTTTAACGTTGAAACGCTCAGCAGTATCGGGAATTAATTGCATTAATCCATGTGCATCTTTATGCGACTTTGCAATATTTAAAAAATTAGATTCTACTGAAATAATTGACAGTACTAATTTTTCATCGACGTTGTACCATTTCGAAATCGAGTTTACCAAACTCAAAACCCAGCGTTTATTTTTGGGGAGATTGGCGATATATTGATCGATTTCAGGGGTGGATTCTGCAAGTGCTGTCATTAAGATTAGGGGTTTTTCAGGGGCAATCTCTTCAACGACACACGGTGGTGTATCTGCAGTTTTGATTTGTATCGTTTCGAGCATTTGTTGCGCTTCATAATGCCCATGTGTCGATGCAATGCCAAATAGGTTTGCCGCATAGTTGCGATTTTCAGGCACCCCACGGCCAAATGCATACAACATGCCTAGCCTGTAAGCCGCTTCAGCACTGCCATAGTGGGCAGCTTTGCAATACATAGAAGCAGCTTTCCAAGTAGCCTCTATATCATCTTCATTACTGACTAAGCTATTAGCGCTTATCAATAAATCTTTAATGATGGGCGGTTCGCTATCAAAACTATCTAATGGCGATGTATTTAAATCAGCACACGCTGTCCCTGCAGCCATGAAAAGCACAGTAAAGACTACCCCGCAAAGCGAATGACCCAAAGAGCTTCTGAACAAACTTACCCCTCTTCAGTGCGCGCTTAAAAATTAGACTGCTGATTTTGAAAATACAATCTTACCTGCCTTAACGTCAACTTTAATCATATCTTTAGCCACAAAATTGCCCGTCAGAATTTCACGTGCTAATGGATTTTCAATCTCAGACTGAATCGCACGTTTAAGTGGTCTTGCACCATAGACTGGATCAAAGCCTGCATTGGCGATTTCAGAAATAGCCGCATCGGTAATTTCCATCTGCATATCCATAGCAGCAAGGCGCTTAGCCAAGTACTGTAATTGAATCGCTGTAATTGATTTAATATTGGCTTCATCCAGTGCATGAAAGACAACGACTTCATCGATACGGTTGACAAACTCGGGTCTAAAGTGAGTTTTAACTTCACCCATTACCGCCAGCTTTACCAATTGGTAATCTTGATCGCTCATGCTCTGTATCATTTGTGAGCCTAAATTGCTGGTCATGATAATGACGGTATTTTTGAAGTCCACAGTGCGACCTTGGCCATCGGTCAAACGACCGTCATCGAGGACTTGCAACAGCACATTAAATACATCCGGATGTGCCTTTTCTACCTCATCTAGCAAAATGACACTGTATGGTTTACGACGTACTGCCTCTGTCAAAGTGCCGCCTTCTTCATAGCCAACATAGCCAGGCGGCGCGCCTATCATGCGTGCTACGGAGTGTTTTTCCATAAATTCGCTCATATCAATGCGAATCAAGTGATCTTCACTATCAAACAGAAAACCTGCTAACGCCTTACATAACTCTGTCTTACCCACACCAGTTGGCCCTAAAAATAAGAAACTGCCATAGGGGCGAGTGGGGTCACCTAACCCTGAGCGTGAACGACGAATAGCATCTGATACTAGTCGCACAGCTTCATCTTGGCCCACCACACGTTCATGCAATTTTGTTTCCATCGTCAGCAACTTGCCACGTTCACCTTGCATCATTTTTGCTACAGGAATGCCCGTCGCACGACTCACTACTTCTGCAATCTCGTCTGCACCCACTTCAGTACGTAACATTTTATTTTTAGCTTGGGTTGAAGTGGCTTCAGCATTTGAAGCTTGTTTTAACTGCGCTTCAAGTGCTGGTAATTTGCCATATTGCAATTCTGAAACTTTTTGCCACTCTCCTTTGCGGGTAGCCTCTTCCATCTCAAATTTTATTTTTTCAATCGCTTCTTTGATATTTGAAGAGCCTTGCACTTGCGCCTTTTCAGCTTTCCATATTTCTTCAAAATCTGCATACTCTCTGCCTAATTTAACAATTTCTTCTTCAATTAAGTCAAAGCGTTTTTTGCTACCTTCGTCTTTTTCACGGCGCACTGCTTCACGCTCAATTTTGAGCTGAATTAAACGACGCTCCAGCTTATCCATAATCTCTGGTTTAGAGTCTATTTCCATCTTGATGCGCGAAGCCGCTTCATCAATCAAATCAATGGCTTTGTCAGGTAAAAATCGATCTGTAATATAACGATGTGAGAGCTCCGCAGCTGCGACAATCGCCGGGTCAGTAATTTCTACGCCATGGTGCAATTCATACTTCTCTTGTAACCCACGCAAAATAGCAATAGTGGCCTCAACACTTGGCTCATCAACGAGTACTTTCTGGAAGCGACGTTCTAAAGCAGCATCTTTTTCGACGTACTTACGATATTCGTCTAGGGTTGTCGCCCCTACACAGTGCAACTCTCCACGTGCTAAAGCAGGTTTCAGCATATTGCCGGCATCCATGGCACCTTCAGCTTTACCAGCGCCCACCATCGTATGAATTTCATCAATAAATAGGATGGTTTGACCTTCGTCTTGCGACAACTCCTTTAGTACAGATTTCAAACGCTCCTCAAAATCACCTCGGTATTTAGCACCAGCCAATAAAGCTGCCATGTCTAAAGATAAAACCTTTTTACCTTTAAGTGAATCTGGTACTTCACTATTAATAATGCGTTGCGCTAAACCTTCAATAATGGCGGTTTTACCCACACCAGGTTCACCAATTAATACCGGGTTATTCTTAGTGCGGCGCATCAATACTTGAATCACACGACGGATTTCATCGTCACGCCCAATCACAGGATCTAGCTTGCCTAACATAGCTCTTTCTGTGAGATCTACTGTATATTTTTTGAGAGACTCTCGATTAGATTCAGCATCAGAGGCATTTACTTGCTCGCCACCACGCACCTCGTTAATGGCCTGCTCCATCGCCAATTTAGATAATCCATGCGTTTTAAGTAATTTGCCTGCAGGACCTTTATCATCAGCCAGCGCTAACAAGAACATCTCACTGGCAATAAAGCCATCACCACGTTTTAAGGCTAGCTTGTCAGTAATATTCAGTAGGTTATTCAAATCACGTGATATCGCTACTTCACCAGCGCTATCTGATGATTTCGGTAAGTTGCTAATGGCACTCGCTACAGCAGTTTTAAGCGGCGTTAAATGTACGCCAGCATGCCCCAGTAAAGAGCTTGTTCCGCCATCTTCTTGTTTAATTAAAGCATCTAGCAAATGTAAAGATTCAATTGTCGGGCTGTCATTTGCAACGGCTAAGCTTTGTGCATCATTGAGTGCTTGTTGAAATTTAGTCGTTAATTTGTCAAAGCGCATGTTTCACTCCATTTCATTTCACATAACACTAGTATGGGGCTGATTGCTTGATTTTCAATATATAATTACACCTAAAAATCACTCTAAACTTCTGACATAAATATGCAATCATATTGTTTAACGGAATGCCTTTTTGCTAACTAATACTTTCACGACAGAGCCGGCTATACCAAATCCATCTTGGACCATTTTAGACACTCAAGATCAATGGCAGCGTTTTAGCCAACCGTTTGGCGACGATCCTGCACATCCCCTCGTTCAGTCTAGTTTACTATTAGATGACTTACGATGTGCAGCTTGCTCAGGCATTGTTGAACGGGGTTTAACTGTCTTACCTGGCATTATTAGTGCGCGTGTGAGCATGTCAAAAAAGCGCGCTGTGGTTGTATGGTCGCCAGATTTAATTCTACCGTCAAATATCTTAAGTGCCATTCAAAAACTAGGCTATAGCGCAAGCCCAGCCTCTCATAATGAAAACCAGCTTAATTCAACTGCTAAAAGTCGGGCCGCCTTTTGGCGTTGGTTGGTCGCTGGTTTTTGTATGATGCAAGTCATGATGTATGCCAGCCCAAGCTATTTCACCAAAGCGGGCGACATATCCACTGACATTAGTCATTTACTGAACTGGGCAGCATGGCTTTTAAGCTTGCCGGTAATGATGTTCTCTAGCCACTCATTCTTTAGTAACGCATGGCACGATTTAAAATTTAGACAAATTAGCATGGATTTACCCGTAGCGTTAGGCATAGGCATCACTTTTATTGTGAGTTCTGCCGCAACCTTTGATCCAAGCGGCTGGTGGGGTCATGTTGTTTATTTTGATTCACTGACTATGTTCGTATTCTTTTTATTATCTGCACGTTTAATTGAAGTCAAACTTCATAGTAAAACACTAGGGGCGATGGAAGCCTTAGTCAGCCGCATTCCTGAGAATACCGAGAGACAAAACTTAGACGGTTCATATACGCGAGTTTTGAATAGCCAGCTTAATATTGGTGATATCGTACGCGTCAATATTGGCGAGGCTTTCCCTGCCGATGGCAAGCTTATATTAGGGCAGACTAAAGTTGATGAATCGCTATTAACGGGCGAATCAACCGCTATCCATAAAAATCTGCACGATAGTGTGGTGGCGGGTAGTTATAACTTAGGTCAAACCGTCAATATCATGCTGGAAACCATAGGTGAATCGACTCAATATGGTCAGATTGTTAACTTAATCAACCAAGCGGCCATTGAAAAACCAAGGTTGTCGCAATTAGCTGATCGAGTAGCGAGACCCTTTCTATTTTTCATTATTTTAAGCGCCATCACGGCCGCCGCTTTATTGTGGAATGTGGACCATGGACGTGCATTAATGACTGCGGCGGCGGTGCTTATCGTCACGTGTCCTTGTGCATTATCTTTAGCCACGCCTGCCGCTATGTTGGCCAGCGCCAGTGCATTTGTTAAACGTGGGATTTTAATCAGGCGATTGCAGGCAATTGAAAGTATCGCCAATATTGACACTGTTATTTTTGATAAAACCGGCACCCTGACCGATAATCATATCGAGCTGAAATCGATTGATGTTCAGCATGGCCTAACGGAAGCTGACGCATTGGCACTGGCCGCCACCATCGCGCAATACTCTATGCACCCGGTTTCTCGTGCATTGGCCAATGCGGCTAGTCAGCGGGAATCATCAAAGGGCATTACTTTTGAATTAACTGATATTCAAGAGCAAGTAGGGGCTGGGATGAGCGCCTTAATAAAAGGACATGCCTTGTATTCAGGAAAATTAAGGCTTGGGTCCGCTAAATTTTGCGAATCGAGTCTTAGTAAAATGTCAACAGCAGATGAACGCTACCAACAAGTCTATCTTGCAAATGATAATGGTTGGTTGGCCACCTTTCATTTGCAAGAGGCGGTCAAATCTAATGCCGCAGGGGCCATCAATCAGTTAAAACAAGCAAAACTTGAAGTTGAGCTTTTATCAGGTGACCAATTACACACGGTAGAAAACACCGCTAATAGCATTGGGATTAAGCAATTCCAAGCGGCATGTAGTCCTAATGATAAATTGTTGCGCTTACAATTACTCAAACAACAAGGTAGAAAAGTACTCATGGTAGGTGACGGCTTAAACGACGGTCCTATTTTAGCGAGTGCCCATGTTTCTATAGCGATGGGTAAAGGCGTGCCACTGACGCTTGCTCATGCTGACTATATTTTATTAAATGGGGATATTAGCCAAATTCCACAACTGATTCGACATGCGCAAAAAACTATGCGAATTATTAAACAAAATATTGGC
Source organism: uncultured Pseudomonadota bacterium (assembly GCA_903833595.1). Classification (GTDB taxonomy): domain Bacteria; phylum Pseudomonadota; class Gammaproteobacteria; order Burkholderiales; family Methylophilaceae; genus Methylotenera. Next base: position 8,911 of record CAILFU010000153.1, on the reverse strand, counting down.
TGGGCCATTGTTTACAACACCGTGTGTATACCATTGGCATTTTTTGGGTTACTCTCTGCATGGCAAGCAGGTTTAGGTATGGCTGTGAGCTCACTTATAGTGGTGACCAATGCCTTGCGCTTAACTCAATTTTCCACAGTGCAATTCACCGATTTATCCCCTGAGGCTAAGTAATGGACATTCTATTTATACTCATTCCGCTTTCTGTCGTGATGGCACTGGTTGTATTAGGCGGTCTTTGGTGGGCAGTCTATCGCGGTCAGTTTGAAGATATTGAAGAAGAAGGCAGAAGAATTTTTGAAGAAGACCAAGATTAAGTAGTGATATGCAAACAGCACTAACTTATAGCGCACTTCTCATGGGCTTAGCCGGGGGGCCTCATTGTGTGGCAATGTGCGGCGCGGCCTGTACTTCATTTACCCAGTCACCAGAAAAGCCTTATGCAATTCAGTGCTATCACTTAGGGCGACTATGTGGCTATGCTTTATTGGGCGCGATTGCCACATTTGCCATTCAAAGTATCGCTTGGCTCTCTAACTACAGCGCAATACTCCATCCACTGTGGACTTTCTTTCATGTGCTGGTTTTTTTCTGGGGCGTAATATTGCTCATTTATGCACGTCAACCCATTTGGATCGATCAAGCTGGCAGAAGCATTTGGCACTACGTAAAAAAACTCAGCCTAGTCCAAGGGGGTTATTTTTATATAGGCATGCTTTGGGCATTGATGCCGTGTGGGCTACTTTATTCGGCACTCATTATTGCCTCGTTTAATGGCAATCCACTTGGCGGTGCCCTCAGTATGGCGGCATTTGCAATAGGCTCTGGTATCTCTTTGTTTTTTGCGCCTTGGGCTTGGTTAAAACTTAAAACGAATCTAGTCGAACCCTACGGTATGCGCTTAGCAGGTCTATTATTAAGTGGTGCCAGTGCATGGGCTATTTGGATGGCACTAAGCCACAATGCAAAAGTATGGTGCATGTAGCTTACAGTGGGATGAGTTGTAAGCCGTCTTTTAGGGTGTTCCAAGCTAAGTATGCTTGTCTACCTTTAGTAATGAGTTGCGGATAATCAGCCTGATCAGCAGTACGGGCAATCATTTTAACCTCACCCCAACTTCTACCCCCATCGTCTGAAAACATGCCTATAATCATGTTAGTTTCAGCCTCAGTTTCACGCCAAACTAACCAAACTTTTTCACCTATGCTTAGTAGTGCAGGGTGGCCAGCCTGATTTTTATGATTACCAAATTTTTTAGCGGGAGACGAAACCCAAGCCTCGCCATCCATACGCGCATAAAACAAGCTGGCATTTTTACCGGCATCATCATTACCACCATCAAACCAGGCCATGTGGTATCCCCACCAGTCTTTATCTTCCCCACCACTGGCTAATGCCGCGCCGTGATGTGGGCAGCCGTCTATTTTCCAGCGACCGAATGTAGCGCGTTTAACCACTGGTGCTTGTTCAGCATTATGAGGAATTTCAGCTAGCATATGGTCACGCTCACTACCAGCAAATACATGGCGCCACATCGCAACTGCAGTACCATCAGGTTTATTGGTAAAGGCAATACGGCAACATTCACAGCTACCATCGGCCAGTTTTTGTTCTGCGGCGAAACTCGCCCCATTATCTAAAGACTGCGCATAGTAAATAGCTGCGCCGTCATAAACCTTGCCAGTAGCTTTGGCGGCAATTAAATCGCGCTTATCCACCCAAGCAACTGTGACCTTGCCATTTTTAGATATATTAAGCGCATCAAAGCGATGGGTAATTTCTGAGCGGTCTTGATGCACGATATAAGGTTTTTCGAAACTGTTACCCTGATTGGTAGAACGGGCAAACCAAATATATCCAGCAAATGGTTTTTTTAGTGCTTCGGTCCAAGTGATGTATATATGGCCCTGTGGCCCAATTTCAATTTTTGGCCTAGCCTCACCATCCGCACCGATTTTTTGCGGTTGCGGATTGACTTGTACTGGTTTAGAAAAAGTTTTGCCTAGGTCATGGCTAGTATCAAGCCAAATGTAGCCATCTTTTTCTGCAGCTCGCCATAAATCACCATGTGCATCAAAGGCCAGGCTAACCGCCAATTTACCGGTTTGCTGCTTAGTATGCTCTTCATGGGCATGCAACTGAGTGCATGCCAACAAGAACATTAATTTAATTAAAAATTTCATGCGCACAATATTAACCTAATTCTGGCTCAATATTGAGCTCACTAATTAAATGATGGATCCGTCACAAAACCTATCTTCACTAGACCAGTTTTTGCGGCAGTGGACATGACTTGAGCTACATGATCATAATGCGTGAGCTTATCTGCTTTGATATGTAGTTCAGGTTGAGGAGCTTTTTTTGCTTCAATGGCAAAACGCGCAGCTAAGGTTTCTTTCGTTACTCGTTCACCATTCCAAAATAAACTGCCATCCTCTTTAATACCAAGTTCTACATGATCGGGTTTAGTGATATTGGGATTGCTCGTCGCTTTAGGTAAATCTACTTTTACAGAGTGCGTGAGTAGCGGTGCAGTAATAATAAATATCACCAGTAACACCAACATGACGTCCACGAGTGGGACCACATTAATTTCCGCCTTGACGGTATGCTGCTGTGTACTAAAGCTACCGAAACTCATGATGCATCACTCACAGATTTAAGGACGGGTTTATTTATTTCTTCCAGCACATGATCTACAGTAAGCATTACAAACAAATCATGGGCAAACGCATCCAGCTTAACTAACCATAATCGGTTATGGCGGTTAAATGCGTTGTAAGCGAATACAGCAGGAATCGCTACTGCTAAACCAATCGCTGTCATAATCAGCGCCTCACCTACAGGGCCAGCTACTTTATCTAGGGTGCCTTGACCCGACAGTCCAATTTGCACCAAGGCATGATAAATAGCCCACACCGTTCCAAATAAGCCAATGTAGGGCGACGCTGAGCCTGCAGAGGCAAGTATGGTTAAACCGTTCTCAGTACGTGCGGTTTCTTGGTCTATGCCGTTACGCAAGGCGCGTGTCATAAACTCCGACATACCACCTGCGGCAACTAGCTTTTCCACGCCATGGCGACTTGCATTACGTAATGCTGCTAGACCTTCAGTCGCTAAGTTAGCAAAGGCATTGTCTGGCTTAGTCTGTTGCAAATGCGCGACAAATTTATCCGTCGTATCGTTTTGCCAAAATTTATCCAGAAACTGCTTAGCACGACGTGCCTCTAGCCAATTAGCTAAGCCTTTGGTGAAAATTAAATACCAACTGGCAATGGATAGAATAAGCAAAAATACCAATACCACTCTACCTACCGTATCGACTTGCGCTATAAAATGGGCTAAGCCTAATTCGTGTGACATATCAACGTCCTTCTAAAATAAAGTCAAATGGTTGTAAGGCTACTGCACGTACCGCCTTACCCTCTCGTGTTGCGGCATTACAATGCCAAGTTTTAACAATCGCTAAGCCAGCTTCATCTAAGCGTCTATAACCTGAGCTGGCTTCTACCCGCGCAGCAGTAATATGTCCGGTTTCATCTAACTCCACCCTTAGTACCACCAGTCCTTGCTCATTTAAGCGTCTTGATGCTGCAGGGTAATTAGGCATAGCGCGTTGAGGACAAGACACTGATAGCTCTGATGATAATGTCACCGTTGCTGGTTTTGCCGGAGGCTCATCAGGTACTCGCGGCACTGGAATGACAGGCGGTGGTGGCGCTACCGGTTCGTTCACTGCAACCACAGGCGCATTCGACACTAACAAGGGCTCAGGTTTAGGTTGCAAGACCGGTTGCGGTTTTACCAAGGTCACTTTTTTAGGAGGAGGCTTTGGTGGTTCTGGTGGGGGCTCTACTTTTTTAGGTGGATTGATTAAATTGACAAACAAGGTTACGGCTTCTTGAGGTGGAGGAATCAGTTTGTAGCTCATCGCCGCATATAGCAATACGCCATGCAGTACCAATACCATGACTAAGCCACTTAGCTTACTCCATTGCTCAACAGATATTCTGTGATTCATTAACACTATAATTTGACGCTTAATTCAAGCCAAGAAAGTTTTTAGGTGCAGAAATATAGCGTAATACCCATCGTTCAACAAGCAAAACTGCGACTAAGCTTATGCCTGCAAATGGCAACAATACACCCAGCACAAAAATGACAGGGATGGAAAATAACCCTGCATAAAAATGCCAGCGCCAAATGGTGTTATAAGCAGGCCATTCGCGCATTGTTAATTGTTTATTGTTAGCCAACTAAAATAACCTAGTAATCAAACTTTAAACTGGCAAACCAAGTGCGCTGTGGATAAGGGTTTGGATTCACGTAGTATTTGAAATTATTCAAATTATTCACACCAAGTGCAGATTCCCATCGATTATTCATTTTATAAACTGCTTTGGCATCTACTACAAAATAATGACTTACTGCGCCATACACATTAGGATTCACATCGGTGTATTTCTTATTTACCGTATCGTAAAGACTATTATGCTGACGGCCACTATAACGACCTGCTAAGCTAAATGATAATTTATCATTTGCACGATAAATCCCCATTAAGGTTGCGCGCCAATCAGGAATACGTGGTTGATCTGTACCCTCAAGCCCAGGGTTTTTGCTATCTTTGGTAATGGTTGAATCAACATAAGTAACGCTACCATTCAAATCAAACCTATTAATCCACAAGTCTTTGAGTTGCAATGACATTTCAACGCCCTTAGTGCGCACTTTGTCTACGTTTTGAATACTGCTAATTTGATAGCCAGGACCATAGTTAGCTAAGGTTGTGTTATCCGCTTGAGAAATGAGCGCATCTTCTTTATTTTCAAAGAACCATGACGTGCGCCATAAACCACGCGCCAATGTTTTTTCTGCCGTTAGTTCAAAAGAGTTCACGCGTTCAGGCTTCAAATTAGGATTGTTAGTGATGGATAAACTTTTAAGGATAGGGTCAGCATTAATGGTGGCTGACGGAACAGTGCCACCATTTTTATCCTTAATGCCTTGGTTTGTAAATAATTCGCCGACAGTAGGGAACCTTACGCCGCGACCATATGAGCTACGTAGCGACCAATCATCAGTTGCTTGAAATGTGAGTGATGCTTTAGGTGAAAAGGCGTCAACAGTGCGATCACCATAGGTCGTCACAGTAGTACTAACAGTGTTGCTACCATTAAAAGCGTTCCATTTTTCCCAACGCCCACCTGCCACCAACTTCCAATCTGGGTGTAATTGCCAAGCATCTTGCAAATATAGCGCTTGAGTTTCAGTTTGGCCTCTAGAGTTGCTGCTTAATGTGCCTGCTACACCTGTGCGCCAATCGGTGGCAATGTTGTAAGTATCCGTTTTAGTTTCATAATTATCATAATGATAGCCGAAGCTCACTTGGTGTTTGCTTTTTAAGTCGCCCTCTGGTCGCCAATCTCCACGTAAATCTAAGGTTTTCCAGCCAGTACCGCTTGCGTCCGCAATCGTACCTTTAACAACAGTAGGGCCATCACTGGCATCTAAGCCAAAATTACCTGTTGATGCTCGAACCAAATCCTTATTTTGATGAAAATAACTCGCCACCACATCCCAATCCCAAGTGCCTTTAGAGTCTGATTTTAGCGACAAGCCATGCATCACATGTTCTTGCTCGGTATTACTGGAAGCAGGGGCGGTTACCGTATAATATTTGTCGTCGATTTTTACATAGGTATAGCCGGTATTGCCAGTAGCACTGCCAGTGCCGTAGACTGTATTACCAGCGCCATTGGTTAAATAGCTTTCACCTCTTTTTTCAGAGTCATTTTGCCAAAGCCCTAGCGTGTATGAAGCACGAACGGTTGGGCTTATGTCATAGGCCAATTTAATTTTAAGATTGTCTTGAACGGCGTGGTCAATACTGGCGGCAGCTGTGGTGACGCGAGCATTTCCAGAAGTGTCAATGTCGTTATAAGCACCATTAACAGCAGTGAATTGTGCTGAAGTAGGAGCTGAACCTGTCTTGACTGTAGCTGCAGTAAACGTCATCGGGTGACCATGATTATCTAAATGGTCACCACTGACAATAAATGAAAAATCATTATATTTACTGCCTATAGAAGCTGCACCATGCACCCCATCGTAATAGTTATCTGTACCGTATAAATTGAAATTCTGGCCAAAATAATCAAATTTCGCATGCGCTTCAAATTTTTCTGGCATTTTGGTTTTCAATACCACTACACCGCCTGCTGAATTACCCGGATACAACGCAGAAAATGGGCCATACATCACATCCACTCGCTCAATTTCTTCGGGGGACACCATATTCCATCGTGGTGCAGTGCTAAAACTATTATTCAAAAAATTAGAAAGTAATAAATCATCAGCATATACCGTAGTTTGTGCGCTAGAAACAGAGCTATTCACGCGCATGACCAAAATGCTATTGAAATCCCCGATATAGCGTTCACGCACGTGAACGCTTGGTAGGTATTGAAGTACCTGTGGCGTGGTGACAGCATTAATACTTTCGCTAATTTGCTTGGCCGTTACACCTTCAACAGTATTAGGCACATTAGCGGGCACTGCCGGTTGCTCTGCCGCTGTCGCTCGAATCTGCATAGATTCCATTTTAGTGGCAGTATCAGTAGTTTCTACTTGTGCTGGCGTTACGTCTTCCGCCATCAACACATTGCTAGAACATAGCAAAAGTAAACTTATTATTGGTTTTTTAATCACGACGCTATACCTATTGATTTTTATACCTTGGTATTTTATTCAAAAAATTCTTGGCGTGGAATGTGGCATATTGTCGCGCGACAATATGTCGCAGGCAGGATTGCATGATTAATTTAGCTTAGGCTTTATAATATGGCTTAATTATTAGCCTAAATTGAAAAACTTAATAAAATGCTAGCCAGTCAGCCATCACTTTTTAATGCAACACGCTTAAACATGCAGCGTTTAATCATGCTCCGCACTGTGGTGATGGTGTGCTTAAGTTTGGTCATTTTTATTTTGCGTCAAGCATCAGTGCCTTTGCCTGTTTTGCCTTTGTCGTTAGCAATTATGGCGCTAGGTTTATTAAACATCATTGCATGGTGGCGTTTAAAGTACACAGAGCAAACGCATCAAGCCATCACCCAGCGTGAATTGTTAGTACAACTGTTAGGTGACATTGCCGCACTTTCTGTACTTTTTTATTTTAGTGGGGGCTATAGCAATCCATTTATTTGGATGTATTTACTCCCAATTACTGTTGCGGCAGTAGCCCTGCGAGCCGCTTATGCATGGGTAATTGCAACTTTAAGCATTGCTTGTTACACCTTGCTGATGTTTTACCATATACCACTTTCTCATTTGCATTTACATGCCCATACTGATGGACAAAGTGCGGTGCAATTGGATATTCATTTAGTGGGCATGTGGATAGGCTTTGTCGTGAGCTCGATTATTGTGGCCATTTTTATTGCGCGTATTGGGCAAAACTTGCGTGATTATGACAATGCCATTGCCGCAGTGCGTGAGAAAGCCTTAGAAAGTGAGCGCATGCTAGCTTTAGGTACATTAGCCACCAGTGCCGCGCATGAGCTTGGTACGCCACTTGCCACGATGGCGGTAGTGAGTAAAGAGCTTAGCCAAGAATACGCTAACCAACCGGCGCTTTTAAAGCAAATTGAAATCTTGCAAAAACAAGTATCTCGTTGCAAAGAAATTTTATCTTCTATTACCCGAAGTGCAGGCCAAACAAGAGCCGATGCAGGGCAAGGTTTACCCTTAAGTGAATTTATCCAAGAGGCTATACAGCGCTGGCGCGATACGCGTCCAGCGACAGAGTTGATAGTGAATATGGCTAGCACTGGGCTCGACCCAATGATTTTAATAGACAGAACACTCACCCAAGCGATTTTAAATTTGCTGGACAATGCCGCCGATGAATCGCCTGAACGTATTATTTTTAGCGCCGATTGGAATGAAAAAATACTCAAAATACAGATACGTGATTTTGGCGGTGGCTTAAGTGTAGAAACTAAACGTCAACTAGGCACCCCATTTTTCACCTCAAAAAATGAAGAAGGCATGGGGTTAGGTGTCTATTTAACGCAAACCACATTGGCCCGTTATGATGGCGAGTTAAGTTTGAATAACCATGCCGAGGGCGGCGTGCTAACGATGGTAAAACTGCCATTAGCAAAATTAAAGGTTACACCATGAATACCCCTATTACTGACGAAAAACCTACACTACTTTTAGTGGATGACGATGTGGAATTCTTAAGTGTACTCGCGCCGGCTATGACGAAACGCGGCTTCTTAGTCACTACGGCCAATAGTGCTGAAAGTGCATTTGAGTTGGCTCAACAGGAAGCGCCAGAATATGCCGTGGTCGATCTGAAAATGTCAGGTTATTCAGGTTTGGTATTGGTTCGCCAACTTACTAGTTTGCAGGCAGGTACGCATATTGTGGTACTGACTGGCTTTGCCAGTATTACGACTGCAATAGAAGCTATTAAGTTAGGTGCAACGCATTACCTTGCCAAGCCAGTGGATGCTGATGAGATTGTGGCCGCGTTTGGCAAAAAAATAGGGGATACAGACGTTGAGCTATCAGTCAACCCACTCTCAATCGATAGGCTTGAGTGGGAGCATATTCAGCGCGTATTAACCGAGCATGACGGCAATATATCAGCCACTGCACGAAGCCTGAATATGCATAGACGCACATTACAAAGAAAACTAAACACAAACCCCACTAAGGACTAATTAAAACATGGCCGCAGGCAGTTTATTAGCCCTTTTAGACGACATCGCGACGATACTTGATGACGTGTCGGTGATGACGCAAGTCGCCGCCAAAAAAACAGCAGGGGTATTGGGCGATGATTTAGCGCTTAATGCCCAACAAGTCTCAGGTGTACATGCCGAGCGTGAGTTGCCGG
>CAILFU010000152.1 GCA_903833595.1 uncultured Pseudomonadota bacterium | reverse complement strand
AGGTAAGTCTGGGCTGAGTGCTAAGGTCACCTTATTGTGGTTATCAGGGCTAATAAATGTTTCAGCCAGCGTTTGTAAGCGCGGGCCTATCTGCTGGCGTTCCATCTGATATAAACCCACTGCCTGTGCTTCGATTCTGGCCACATCGAGCATGTCATTTAATAAATGAATCATGGCTTGAGATTGGATGTGAATCACTTCCAACATCTCTTGTTGTTCATTCTTGGTGCCCGTATCCGTTTTTAACAGCTCGGTATAGCCGTAAATAATGGTCATGGGCGTTCTAAGTTCATGAGCAGCAATGGCGACAAATTCAGATTTCATTCTATCGACAATGGTACTTTCGGTAATATCTATGTTGGTGCCTAACATGCGTAATGGCGTGCCATCATTGCTGAAAAATACTTTTGCGACAGCTTTGATGTGTCGAATCTCACCATTAGGTCGAATGATTCTAAATTCGGTATCAAAAGGCTTGCCATTAGTAATGGCGCTTGTTATCTCATTTTCGGCACGTTGGCGATCCTCAGGATGTAAGGATTTTTCCCAAGCATCAACAGCATTATTGAAGTCTTCATGCTTCATATTGTAGAGCTCAAACATGGACTCATCCCATACCATCTGCTTGGTCTGTAAGTTCCAATCCCATATCCCTACCCCAGCAGACCGAACCGCTAGAGATAAACGCTCTTCACTTTCTTGCAATTTTGTTTGTGAAAGCTTTAAGTCTTCATAAGCATGAAGACGCTCCTGCACTTCATGCGTGAGCTGAGCGGGCGTCGGCAGCTCAAGTGCTTGGGGCACCAGTTTTATCAGCACAAAGGCCGTGACGACAGAAATCAATGCAGTAAAGGCTTTCATGCTGGCATCTATCCAATAAATAGGGTGCCATAAAGTGATAATGCCCAACAAATGGGTGGTGCCGCAGGCGAGAATGAAAGCGCCAAACATCATAAAGATCTTGCTAAAGGCAAGGTCTTTTCTGTGCCACACAAAATAAACTAAAGTGATGGGAATCGAGTAATACGCTAACACAATCAGCGCATCTGAAATGACGTACAACCACAGCAAAGCGGGTGTCCAGTTGATGCAGAAGCCATGCGGCAACAGGTTGCCGGTGCTAACTAAGCTGGAAATCATTGGTATTGTCGCCCCTAGAACTGAACTAATGTTCGAAATCTAGGGCTGTAGTCTTGACGGTTGAAAAGACGGGTCAGAGAGTTGTTGAAGCGATATTACTATAACAATCCTAATTAGCGCCAATTTAAAGTTGGCATTTTTAAATTAAATCTGCCATAGCTTTAATTGCGAAATGTAAATTTGGCTTTTGAGCGAACGTTTCTTATTGGACCGAAGCACTCACACACCTTCTGAAAGTGTCTATCTATAAGCAATCTGTGGTGTTAACCACCCTAAAGCAGACGTTAAATTTAGTGATTGCCAACCTATAGTGGTCAATTGAACATGCATCAAGCACATTAAGATTAATGACTTGATGCGCCTAACCCACTCCTAACTGCTAACAAGGCCGCTTGAACACGATTGGACAAGTTAAGTTTACGTAGTATGCCTTGCACATGAATTTTAACGGTGGCCTCTACTAAATCAAGACTTTGTGCAATATCTTTATTGCTGGCGCCATGCCCCAGCATAACAATGACTTCACGCTCACGTCGTGTAAGTTTTTTTAGCGCAGTCTCATCTTGTTTGTCTGGCGTTTGAATTGCCTCTGTTAGCCGTGCTTGCTCAAGTTCTGCTGTTAATTTTGCTATTTCGGCTAATAGCAATATTTTCACTTCATTTTGAAGACTAATTTCATGCTTAGCTTCAATTAATTCATGTGTTAACTGAATAATTTTAAGATGCTCTATATTTTTAAATAAAGGATCGGCCATGTGTTTAACCTAACTTAAGGGTTAGCGATAAGAAATTAAATTTATATACATAAGTATATTAACCTGATTTATTTTTTAACTGTTATTAAATAATGCTGATTATGCCAACTATAAGTAGGCATTTTAGTTTAGAATTTAATATAAGCATGATTAAAATTTAAGAGAAATGACTATGCAACATCATAAAAAGCCTGTTGATAATTTTAGTAGCGCCCTAACCGACACCTTGCGTAATCGATACGGCAAGGTGCCATCGGCGGCGTTCTTTATGAATGAATTTAATATACGTGCTTATGGCACAAAATTTATTAGCCGTGAAACAGCGCGTAAATGGCTAAAGGGCTTAGCACTACCGAAAGCGAGCGCTCTCCAAATTCTAGTGGATTGGTTAAACATCAACCCAGTCAGTGTATTTGCAATGACTGACCCTAAAGATTCCGAATCAACTCATACTGATCAGGATAATGTCCGCGCTTGGCATGAACGACGCTCATCTGACCAGTTGGCATTAGAGGCGTTAGAATCTGTAGCGCCAAGGATTGCCGTACTCGATTTGCAAGGGAAGATTATTCTAGTGAATCAAGCTTGGCGTAATATGGCCTTTGCCAATAGTAATGATGGCGGCAAGCATCTTTGTGAAGGGGTAAATTATCTAACGCTTTGTGATGAAATCACGACCTTTGATAAAGTGTTTAGTCAGTCTATGGCGAAAGGCATCAGAGAAGTCATTGCCAATGTAAAAACACATTATTCGCTTAAATACCCTTGCTATACCCCCAAAGAAAGACGCTGGTATACCGTTCAAGTGACTTCTTATAGCAATGCGGATGGTCGCTATGTGATTGTTTATCACGAAACATTTGGCGAACTGGAAGACAACAGCCTTTAGCTAAACATCTAGCAGGCCACTTCGCATGGCAATCAGAGAAATTTCTGCCGAGTTATTGGCATTCAGCTTCTGTTTAATATTGTAAAGATGCGTACCTACGGTGCGTGGACTTAAAAACAAGGTTTCAGCAATTTCATTGGTGGTCTT
>CAILFU010000151.1 GCA_903833595.1 uncultured Pseudomonadota bacterium | reverse complement strand
CGGCCATGCATAGCTGTTGAGTATAGCCACAGCGTCTGCTGAAAATACTGGCGTAGCCAAGCCGTAACGCCGTGCCGTTAGCGTGGCAAAGTGCTTTGCTAGCAATAAGGCATCGCCTTCTCTTTCACGCAAGGGCGGCATACTAAGGCTCATTACGTTTAAGCGGTAATACAAATCTTGCCTAAAGCTGCCATCTAGCGACATTTCATGTAAATCACGATTGGTGGCAGCAATAAATCGAGCAGGTACAGCGCGCTCTTTAGTGGAGCCAAGCCGACGCACCATACGGCGTTCAAGCACGTTCAGCAACTTTGCTTGCAAGGCCAAGGGTAACTCACCTATTTCATCTAAAAACAGCGTACCGTCTTCTGCCGCTTCAATGAGGCCTGGTCTTATGGTTGTGGCGCCGGTAAAAGCGCCCTTCTCATGGCCAAATAATTCACTTTCCATCAAATCTGGGGGCAATGAGGCGCAATCAATATGCACAAAGGGCTTATCTTTATTGGCGCAAGACGCGTGTAATAGCCGTGCCGCCACATCTTTACCGGTACCCGTTTCACCGCTAATCAGCACAGTAGGTGGCACCACATCATCGGCAACAAATTTAGCAATGCGCTTAATTTGCGCTTTCACATTTTGAATGGCTAAACTATCGCCCAGTAACTCTACGCCTTCAATGGCATGTGCGTTGCGTTGCCGAGAATAATCTAAGCTATTACTTTGAATCACTGCTGTTTCTACTTTTTGTACAGAAAGCAGAAGCTCATCCAGGTCTATCGGCTTTTTAAGATAATCAACGGCACCCTGCTTAATGGCATTCACCGCGTCACTAATTTCACCAAAGGCCGTCATGACAATGACTGCCATATTTTTAGCGATCAGTTCGGCTAACAATTCAAGACCATTGCCATCCGGCAAGCGCATATCCAATAACACAATATCTGCAGCAAATTGTTTAGTGCTGGCACGGGCATCTTGTATGCATTCCACATGCTCACACTCGTAGCCTGCATTTTGCAACTTACGCATTACCGCCCGCGCAAACAACACCTCATCCTCAACTAACAACACTTTTGATGGTTGTTTAAATAAGGCGACATTATTTGATGTGTGATGGGCTAATTGCAATGTTTAATTCCTAATACAAAATAATTTAAGGCAGCTACTACTACAAACAAAAAATGCCGACTAATTCGGCATTTTTGTTAACTCAACTTAGTCTGCATTTACTGTGGCAGAGCCTTTTGGCTTACCAAACTCATACCGAACACCAATCCAAGCTGAACGAGGTGCCCCTGGAGCAACAAAAGTATCACCAATCGTTACAGTTCTATTTGCTTGGGTACCTGTACCTACTGCAATATTACCACTTGCGTTAAATGGATCTGCTCCTAATTGCCCTGCAGTTGCATACTCACGATCAAATAGATTATTCACTCGAGCAAATAACTTCCACTCAGGTTGGATTTTATAACTTGCAACGAGATTCATTATTGAGTAGCCACCAATTTTACCTTTCCCTTTAAAGACACCTTGTTTAGTTCTGTTGCCACATGGATCTGAGTTAACTGCACCAGTCACGTCATTTTCAGCACCTACGCAATCGTAAGTCACTGTGCCAGGCGTATGTTCGTTATTCTCGTTACCTCGAACGAATGAGCCTGACAACAACTGTAAATCAGTTCCTACTTCAAAATCTGGAGTAAATTGATAGCTACCAAATAGTTTAAGTTGGTTTTTAGGCATTAAAGGAATGTGGTCGCCTTTGCTAATTTGAACTACTCTGCCCGTTGGCGTTAAGTTAGCTCCAACAGCATTTGATGTAGAAGAAACTGGTTGACCAGAGTTATTGTTGTTACCAACAATAGTCTCTTCACTTTGATACGTCGCATCTAAATAAGTATAGTTTGCACCATAGCCAAATTTACCGAATTCACCAGACAAACCAGCCTCTAAACCACGTCTTCTAGTTTCACCAAAGTTTTTAAAGAAACCTTGCCCAGTGCTGCCGGCACTAACAAACTGAATATCATTATAGTTTGTCGCAGTAAATACACCCGCGTTCCATTTAACATCATTTGTTAACTTACCTCTAACTCCAGCATCCCAACTTTTGGTGACCACTTGTTTTAAAGGAGGGTCGCCTGCAAATGAGTTTGGTAAGCGGCATGGCGCATCTTCATTGGCACACCCAAGCTCTACAGAAGTTGGTGCGCGACTACCTTCGTTATAACCCCCATAGAAATTTAAGGCAGTTGAAGCTGTATAAGTAACACCGATAGCAGGATTCACGCGGTTAAACTTATGTGTACCTGACAATGAAGCTGGATCCGTAGCATCAGGAATTAGTTGGTCGCGGTTTTCAACTCTTACATGGTTATAACGTGCTGAACCAGTTATGCTAAGTTGATCATTAAGAGCAATCGTATCAGTGCCGTATAAACTATAGACTGTATTTTTACCTTTCAACTGCGTACGTCTATCGTCAGGCTCACCATCAATTACACCATTTGTACCATCTGCCATAAAACCTGTACCCACAGCCGCACGACCAAAAATATCCGCAAACTCAGCAGATTGACCGAACTTAATGCGACTATGCTCTATACCTGCGCCTACAATATAGCTATTATTTAAATCGAATAATTTGTTATTAACATTGACTTGACCAAAAATACCAAAGGTATCTTGTGATGTGGTTGTGCGGTTAATAACACCTGGGCACTTTTCGCCCGGCTCATCTGCTGCTTGAGCTTGAGCTAAACAGTTATTAGCGGCACTAGCTCCACCGTAATTAGTACCCATATTTTGGCCTAATCCACCAGGTACTTCAGAAAACGCTTCATCATTAATGTCACCATTCAGTGTATTAGTTTTCAGTTTTTTATAGTAGGTATTGCCACTTAAGCTAATATTGTCTGTAAAGTAATGGTCGAGTTGTAGGTTTACAAAATTAGATTTATTTTTTGTAATATCCGGTGATGTAAATACCGCATCATAATCTTGACTATTTTGTGATTGTGGCACCAAACCATTACCGGTTAAATCAGTATTAGCATATGAATAAGTTAATTTAAGATTGGTTTTTTCACCTTGCCAACCCAACTTACCAAATAACTGGCCAAATTCTGTAGGAGACTTTTCACGCCAGCCATTTTCATCAAAGTAAGTACCTGCTAAAAACCAATCTATATTATCTTTTGAACCACCAAACTCAACTTCACCAATCTTTCTAGCATCTGATCCATAAGTTAATTGAATAGCACCACCTGGAGAGTTACGACCGTCCTTAGTTTGTATGGAGACAGCACCACCCAAGGTATTTAAACCAAATAATGGATTTGAACCAGGCATTAGTTGCATACCTAAAATTGCATTTTTAGGAATTAAATCCCAGCTCACCACATCGCCGAAAGGTTGGTTCATACGTACGCCATCCATATAGATAGATAAACCTTGAGGTGTACCTAGCAAAGGTGATGCTGTAAATCCTCTATAGTTAACATCAGCTTGCAATGGATTATTTTGAATATTATTAATGTGAACACCACTTAAATTACGATTCATATAATCACTGATATCAAGCGCTTGAGTTTTCTCTAAATCTTGTGCCTTTACTGTTTGTACATTTGATGGAATTTGATTGATTGGCAGGCCAATTGAAGGAAGTGGTGTTGTACTAATCACTTCGATTTTACCCAACTCAATGGCTTCAGCCTTATTTTCAGCCAACGCCATGTGCGGCGTAGCATAAGCCGCCAAAATGGCGACTAAGATTAATTTTGGTTGTAATACTTTTTGCATAGTTAAGTCCTTAGATTTAATTTATTACAAGATTAATTTAGCAATAATCATTCCAAAGATTAAAATAAAATAAATAATTGAATAAAATCAATAGACTAGTAATTTTTTAAAAATCAACAAGTAAATTGTACGCTGAAATATTGGCTATATACAACCAATTTATGGTTGTATATAGCCAAATTATGGTTGTATGCAGTCAATTAACTAGGTGCTTAAAACTGCCAAATAATCTCTAGGCCTGGTTCATTTTCACCCGCTTGCAACTCATGGCTGATACCTATGCCCGGCACAAAAGCAAGCGTATCTTGCCAGTAAATTAAAGGTAAATAATCACGCTGCCAAGGCGGTATATTCGCTTCTTGTAGTAGATGTTTAAGGGTGCGTGTGGGTCTTAGTCCGTTGGGTTTAAAGCTTTCACCCCCGTTGCGCTGACTGATTCTTAACTTAGTCATGCCAAATTTAAGGGCCAAGCCTGCGCCTACAACTTGCTTAAATATTAATTGCCCACCATTGGGCAAGTTAAGGTCCGGCTCACCATTCCATGTCAAATCAAAAGATTGGATATTTTTCGCCATAATTAAATAAGCACGTTGCTGAAATCGCTTTAAGCTTAAATGTTGCGACTGATTTTTTTGACTCAATTGGATATCAATCTTAGCGTCAGCCTTGGCATTGAATAACTGCTGGGTAATTTCAGCTAACTGCTCTGCACTAGGCATTTCCAACTGATTATTGGCAAACCAAAAACGTAATAAATTTTTAGCACGCGCCAAGTCTAATTCAGCTAAAGCCTGCAAGCACAAGCTGTTATCTAACATGAATGATGCCGCATCAATGAGGGCCAAGTCATTTAATAAATCATTCGCTTCTGCGAGATGTGATGCGCTTCTGGCCAGCACAGTTTTAATGGCCGGGTTACGCCCTTCAATGATAGGCAGTACTTCATGGCGTACAAAATTACGCTCATAGTGAAGATTGTTATTACTTTCATCATCACACCACTTAATACCATGCTGCGTCGCATAGTCTTGCAAGGATAAACGCGACACTTCTAGCAAGGGTCTAAGGATGCGCCTAGATTTATCGATTGCCGCCATACTAGCCAAGCCTTTAACACCTGCCCCTCTAAATAGCTGTAATAGCAGGGTTTCAGCTTGGTCATCTTGGTGATGTGCGGTCACTATAAAATCTGGCACTATTTCATTTAATCGATAATCAAACAAAGCCTCATAGCGTAGCTGCCGCGCCGCGGCCTCAATGCCTAACTTGGTATGTTGCTCAACATTCACATGCGCAATGGTTAATGACACATTAAGCAAATCGCATTGTTGCTGGCAAAACTCAGCCCACTGATTAGCATTAGCACTCAAGCCATGATGCACATGCATCGCATATAAATTAAAGGGGATGGTGTGTTTGGCAGTGGCTAGCAAATGTAGCAAAACGCAAGAATCCAAGCCACCACTTAAGGCCAGCAAGATAGGTTGCTGTGGCTTAATATGCTGGCTTAAAAAGAGCTGAATGGCTTTTTGCATGGAAGGATTATTATTTATCATTGCGAGCGATCGCTCAACAACTCAAAACCCTTTGTTAATTCAGGCGATGCATTGTCATGCGAAGCTCGCATGACAATCACATCGATTGATTAGGCACCCAACTAGCGTCTTAGCAGGCGCTACTCGACTCACAATTTAACGGGTGCTTTACGTGGAATAACAGCCGCTTTCACCGGCACTTCCTTGAATTTTCCATAGCTCATCAAGCGCTCGTAACGTCTAACTAACAAGGCTTTAATGGATTTTGGTTTCAATTTAGCTAACTCTTCTATCAGTGCGGCACGCAATGTTTCCATGATCACTTCTGGCGCACGATGTGAACCACCCAAAGGCTCAGGAATGATGCGGTCAATAAGGCCTAATGCCTGCAAACGATCCGCAGTGATTGCCAATGATTCTGCAGCCACTGACGCTTTATCTGCACTCTTGTAGAGAATTGACGCGCAACCTTCAGGTGAAATCACTGAATAAACACCATATTGCAACATCAACAATTGATCAACCACGCCTAAGGCTAATGCACCGCCAGAGCCACCTTCACCGATAATCACACCAATAATTGGTGTTTCTAATTCAGCCATGACATATAAATTACGTGCAATCGCTTCTGATTGACCACGCTCTTCAGCACCAATGCCAGGGTAAGCGCCTGGGGTATCAATTAAGGTAATCACGGGAATGCCAAACTTTTCTGCCATTCTGAATAATCGTAACGCTTTGCGATAACCTTCTGGCCGAGGCATACCAAAATTTCGGTATTGACGCTCTTTAACGTCACGGCCTTTTTGATGGCCAATAACCATCACGGGCTGTCCGTCTAATCTAGCTAGACCACCGACAATTGCCGGATCGTCAGCATAAGCACGGTCACCATGCAATTCTTCAAAATCAGTAAAAATAGCTTGAATATAATCAAGCGTATAAGGCCGTTGAGAATGGCGAGCTAACTGCGAGATTTGCCAAGCGTTTAAATTGCCGTAAATATCTTCTGATAGTTTTTTATTTTTCTTTTCTAAAGCGGTTAATTCTTTAGAAATATCTAAAGCATCGTTGGCATCATGCGCAGCTTGTAAACCTTCGATTTGGTTTTCTAGCTCGGCGATCGGTTGTTCAAAATCTAAGTAACTTATTTTCATGTGCGTAACTCAACAATTAAAATTTTTAAAAACTGCTTACTAATGGTGCTTAATTATATAGGATTTTAACATTATCACGGCTTAACCATTGCGTTAAACCTGCAATCAATTCCTCATGTAAATCTACTCGCCAATCATTGCCTAGCATCAGCTCTACCTTGCTGGTTTGATTGTGATATTCAACCTTCACCGCACAACCACGCTGTTCATCAGAGGCGCTTTTACAGTAAGGTTTCAACAAAGCTTTTAATTTAACCGCATCGGCTTGACCATTACACGAAATCTTTAGAAAGCTAGCGCGGCTATTGCGTAGGCCAGATAAATCATGCAATTTTCTAGCATTGACGCGAATGCCCCCCGAAAATTCATCATGACTCACACGGCCTTCAACAATAATTAATTGATCCTCTTTTAATAAAGCTTGGTGCTGATTTAATAATTCAGTCCCGACCACCACTTCAATACGGGTCGTGCCGTCATCTAAACCAACAATGGCCATTTTGCCGCGCCCAGTCATACGCATACGTATGCCAGAGACAATACCAGCCAATAATTGGGGCTGTTCTTTAGGGCTTAAATTAGCCAGCGTGCTACTAATAAATTGCCCTAAATCTTTTTGGTAAGCCGCGTAAGGATGGCCACTAAAATAAAACCCTAGCGCAGCTTTTTCTTCTAACAGGCGTTGTTGCTCAGTCCAAGCGGGCACGCTAGGTAAAACATTCACCGCATTGTCCGCCACCTCACCAAACAAACTATTTTGATTACTATTCGCGCTATTTTGCTCAGCGGCGGCCATGGCGGTCGCGACCCCCGCTAATAAAGCATTGCGATTGGGGTTTGCCGGATCATCGGTGAGCTTATCAAAAGCCCCTGCACGAATTAACGATTCCACCACACGGCGGTTCACTTTGCGTAAATCCAAGCGGTTACAAAAGTCGAACAAATCTTTAAACGGGCCGTCTTTATGGCGCGCTTGTAAAATCACTTCAATCGCCGCTAAACCTGTGCCCTTTACCGCCCCTAAACCATATAGCATTTGCTGGCTACTCGTGGGGGTAAATTTAAAATCACTCTGATTAATATCTGGTGGCAATACCTCTATCTGGTTAGGTGCGCAATCATCATAAAATATATGCACACTGTCGGTGTTATTCATATCGGCTGACATGGTTGAGGCCAAAAAGGCTGCAGGGTAATGGGCTTTTAAATAGGCCGTTTGATACGCCACCAACGCATAGGCCGCAGCATGTGATTTATTAAACCCGTAGCCGGCAAACCTTTCTAGCAGGTCAAACAATTCTGTCGCTTGACGCTCTGTCATGTTGTTCTTAACGGCGCCCTCAGTGAAGGTGTTACGCTGAGCATCCATTTCTTCTTGTTTCTTTTTACCCATCGCACGGCGTAATAAATCGGCACCGCCTAAGCTATAGCCTGCCACAACCTGAGCAATTTGCATCACTTGCTCTTGATATACCGCAATCCCATAAGTCTCTTTTAAAATAGGCTCAGTCAGCGGATGTGGGTATTCCACACGCTGCTTACCATGTTTACGTCGACAAAAGTCTGGAATCAAATCCATCGGCCCTGGACGGTACAAGGCGACCAAAGCAATAATGTCTTCAAAGCAATCTGGCATCGCTTGTTTCAGCATGTCTTTCATGCCGCGCGACTCTAACTGAAACACGGCTGTGGTATTGGCCGTTTTTAGCAGTTGAAAGGTTGCTTTATCATTGAGTGGCAAAGTGGCAAAAGATAAAGGTGGCAAGCCCTCAGTAGCACGCTGTTTATTTGCATTCACCAAGGCCAGCTCTAAAATAGTCAGTGTGCGTAAGCCTAAAAAGTCAAACTTAACTAACCCTACCGCCTCCACATCATCT
>CAILFU010000150.1 GCA_903833595.1 uncultured Pseudomonadota bacterium | reverse complement strand
TTGCCAGTCATCTAATTGAGATTGTTCAAAGTAGGTAACAGCTTCATCAAAACGGTTAGCGAGGTACAAAAACTCCCCCATATTATAGTTAGCACCAGGGTGATTAGGGTTTAGCGTTAGCGTATCCAAATAACTTTTAATTGCATCTTCCATATTGCCTTGGTCGCGTAAACATTCACCTAAATAATTGTGCGCATCTGCATAATTAGGGAACATCGCAATCGCGCGTTTAAAATGAATAATCGCTTCATCCAATTTACCTTCGTCGCGCAATGCAGTGCCTAGATTAAAATGCCCTCTAGGGTCTTCATTGATATTTAGGGCTTGGCGGTAGTTGTTAATTGCTTCTTCTAATTTGCCTTGTTTTTGTAAAAGGGTGCCTAGATTGCCGTAGGCTTCAAAAAATTGAGGTTGCAAAGCGATAGTTTTGCGGTAGTGATTTTCAGCCTCATCTAATCGACCTAAATTAGTCAGGGCAATGCCTAAGTTAAAGTGTAAGTCGGGGGTATTGGGTTGGATGGCGAGGGCTTTTAAATAGCTATTCACTGCCGCATCAAATTTAGCTAGGCCATCCTGAGCAATACCTAATACATGGTGCAGAATAAATGCGTTAGGAAAACGTATGGATAGCTTTTTGGCGGCTACTTCAGCTTCTGCAAGCTTGCCAGTGTTAAGTAGCATCAGTACCGGATTCATCTCCAGCTGGCTGGGCTGCTGATTAAAGGTTGAAGTTTGTTTTGCCATATGGGGTATCGCTATGTGTGTAAGATGATTATTAAGTATGCTTATTCTAGAATAAAACTACTCATCGCGCATTTGTAATCGAGTGGCTAGTTGGCGTAGAAACTTCATAGCCACTTTAGGCTCATCTAATAGCAGTGTTTCAATGTTGTCTGGATAAATAATCACTACATCAGCTTGTGCGGAGCTGACCATTGCATCTGCAATGGTCGGCATGTTGGATAACAAAGCCATTTCGCCAAAATATTCACCCGCTTCAATGGTCCGTATCACCTTACCTTGGCGAATAAGTTGCACTTGCCCATCAACCAAGTAGTGCAAGTTACGGGTTAAATCGCCCTGG
Organism: uncultured Pseudomonadota bacterium; assembly: GCA_903833595.1. Taxonomy (GTDB): domain Bacteria; phylum Pseudomonadota; class Gammaproteobacteria; order Burkholderiales; family Methylophilaceae; genus Methylotenera. Next base: position 6,828 of record CAILFU010000150.1, on the reverse strand, counting down.
CTAAATATATATTCTTTATGTTTATAGTGCTTGCCATAACGTTGCAACAGTTTTTGCAGGTAGTTAGATTGCAATGTAAGCGGCATGCCCTTCTGAGTATCTGAGAAAAGCCCTTTTAATATGAGGACATCTTTTTTTCGTAAGGTGGCAATCAGTTCGGTGCCAAGCAAAAAAACGGTAAAGTTGAAATATAGCCAAGTAATAGAGATGAAAAGATTCTTCATGCTACCAAACACAGAGCCGTAAGATTCATTGATAGACAAGAACAAAGTAAATGCTGGCCGCATTAACAACCAAAGCACTGCAGTGAATAGCGCGCCAATAAAAATATGCTTTATATATAGACGTACTGGGAAGAAGGCAAAATAGAATGCGGCGATTAATAATGTGGTTAATGATAGAGATGCTAGTGTGGCCACAATGTCATATTGAAAAAACTGCTGACTTGCCCCTAAAAAGGCAATGACTTTTTCTATCATCAGGCCGGCAAAGGTAAATAAAAAAAACAGCAGCAACATGCCCATTACCGTCATGATATCTTTTAACTTGCGACGAATAAAAGATGGCGCCTCAACTAGTGTGGCAATGGTATAAAAAGTAGAGCGCATGGCGCCAGCTAATGGGGTCACTGCCCATAGCAATACAAATAACCCCGCTGCCCCCCAAGCCGCTTTTTGCTGAGCGGTGTTATAAACTTCTAGCATAATGGCGCTACTAAATTTTGGTACTAAGTTACCCATAATAATGGCGAGCTTGACCGTAGCATAGTCAGAACTAAACACTAATTGACTTAATAAGAAGAATAGCAATAGTAGTAGTGGGATTAGTGCAAACATTGCATAAAAAGAAAGTGAAGCAGATAAGCCCAGTGTATTGTGTCGCCGAAATGCATCGAACATTTCATGTAGCACAAATAAGGGAGTGTTATACCGTTGCTTAGCATAAGCCTCTCGCGGCTTATTCATTACGCTTTTCACGCTTGCCTGTAGCTTGCTGTTCGCATGAGTAGTAGGCGTAGGTTTTTTCATTGTTTAGCCGGTCGACTTAGGTTAATGCCTTGAATTTTTCAGTGGCTGCCAGTAAGGCAGAGGTAATGCCAACTTCCATTGCGGAGTGTCCAGCATCCTCAATCATGTGAAACTCGGCATGTGGCATCGCGTTGCTGAGCTCCCAAGCAGTAATAGGCGGACAGACCATGTCATATCTACCTTGAATAATTTGTGTTGGAATAAGTGTTAGTTTTAACTTCGCCTCAGCAAGTAAATCCAGCTTACCCACAAAACAAAGATTTTTTATGTAGTGTATTTGAACGCTAGCACGCGCTAGTTCAATCTCACCATGGACTTCATTGTCTGCTTTAATGGGTCTAGGCAGTAAACTCATAATGCTACTCTCATAAGCATTCCAGCGGATCGCGGCAGGAATGCTTATATTTAAGTCGTCAGAAAAAATAAGTTTTTCGTAAGCGATTAAGGGATGGTGTCTTTCAGCGGGTGGCAGATAATCGCATAGGGCTTTCCATGGCTCAGGAAAAAATGATTTAACCTGCCCTAGAAACCAATCTAACTCGGAGGGGCGACTTAAAAATATGCCACGTAATATTAACCCCGTCACTTTAGTTGGATGTTGTATCGCATAAGCTAGCGCTAGCGTGCTACCCCAAGAGCCGCCAAATACTAGCCACTTATCAATTTCGAGGGCCTTGCGTATAGCTTCAATATCAGCGATTAAATCGTCAGTGGTATTTTGTTCAACAGCACCTAGTGGTTGACTACGCCCACAACCACGCTGATCGATTAAAATAATACGATAATGCGCGGGATCAAAAAAACGACGTTGCGTAGGATTGCAACCGCTACCTGGACCCCCATGTAAAAAAACAACAGGTTTTCCCGCAGGATTGCCGCATATTTCGTAATAAATTTCGTGTAATTCACCTGATTTTAGAAGTTTTTGATCAAAAACTTCTATTTCTGGATATAAATTGTAAGTGTCAGCTTGCTTCATTAATTTAAGCTTTCTATTTGATTATAAATACTATTTTTTGATTCTAGCACTGTCTTCGCCTAAATTTTTGCCTTATAAAAAACTTATTTGTAATAAATTAAAATTAATTGTAAGTAAATTGTAACTAATGTATTGCAATTCGTGTGTGACTGGCATATAGTTCTGTACGCACATGAAAATGTGATGAAAACTAGACTCAATTATTTGTTAAAAATTTGAGATAACATCAAAATATTTAGCAAGTTAGAGAGTTTATTTTAAAAAACCCTTAGTAGTTCAACTTTGGAGATTAATATGCAAATCAACAAGATCAAATTAGCACTAGGTTTAGTTGCAGGTTTATCAGTGGCAATGCCAATGGTAGCATCAGCAGCAGCAGACCAAGAAGCAGCAATTAAAGATGCAAACAACTGGGCTGACCCACGTGGCGGCTACATGAACCAAGGTTACAGCGAATTAGGACAAGTTAATAAAGGTAACGTAAAAAACCTTAAAGCAGCTTGGACATTTGCTACTGGTGTAAACCGTGGTCACGAAGGTTCACCATTGGTTATTGGTAACATGATGTTTGTACATACAGCGTTCCCAAACAATGTATACGCGCTTGACTTAAACGACAATCAAAAAATCGTATGGTCATATTTCCCAAAACAAGATCCATCAGTACAAGCTGTTTTATGTTGCGATAACGTAAACCGCGGTCTTGGTTACGGTGACGGTAAAATCTACCTTCAACAAAATGATGGTAACTTAGTTGCTTTAGACGCTAAAACAGGTGCTAAAGTATGGTCAGTATTAGTAAACGATCCAAAAGTTGGCGCTACTAACACTAACGCACCACAAGTACGTAAAGATAAAGTATTAACAGGTTGTTCAGGTGCTGAGTTTGGTGTACGTTGCTTCTTAGCAGCTTACAACATCAAAGACGGTTCATTAGCATGGAAAGCTTACTCAACAGGCCCAGATGCTGAAGTATTGATTGGTGCAGATTTCAACAAAGATACACCTGAGTACAGTGCACTATCAGTTTACCAAGATGTAAACGGTGGTAACAAACAAGGCGGTTCTTTCACAGCATTACCAAATAACCAAATCAAATTTGGCGAAAAAGAACTTGGTACACGTACATGGTTAAAACCACAAGCAGTTAAAGATGGTTGGCAACATGGTGGTGGTTCTGTATGGGGCTGGTGGCCGTATGATGCACGTACAAACTTAGTGTTTTACGGAACAGGTAACCCATCAGTATGGAACCCAGATGTTCGTCCAGGCGATAACAAATGGTCTATGACTGTTTTCGCACGTGACTTAGATACTGGCGTTGCTAAATGGGGCATGCAAATGACTCCACATGATGAGTGGGATTACGATGGTATTAACGAAGTAATCTTGTTCGACAAAGGTGGTAAAACATACGCATGGCATCATGACCGTAACGGTTTTGCGTATACTTGGAATGCAAACAACGGTAAATTAGTTGCTGCTGAAAAAGTACACCCATTTGTTAACTGGGCTACTGGTGTTGATTTGACAACTGGCGTGCCTAAAAAACTAGCTTCAGCTTCAACTCACCAAGATTACAATGCTAAAGGCGTTTGCCCAGCTGCATTGGGTACTAAAGACCAACAACCAGCTGCATATTCACCAAAAACTGGTTTAATTTACACTCCATTGAACCACGTATGTATGACATACGAGCCAGTTGAGTCTAAATACGTTGCAGGTCAACCATGGGTAGGTGCTACATTGACTATGTTCCCAGGTCCAGACGGTGTGATGGGTGGTTTCGGTGCTTATGATCCTATGACCAACAAAAAAGTATGGTACAACAAAGAGAAATTCTCAGCATGGGGTGGTGCTTTAACAACTGCTTCTAACTTAGTATTCTTCGGTACTTTAGATCGTTGGTTTAAAGCTGTAGATGCATCATCAGGTAAAGAACTTTGGAAATTCCAAGTGGGTTCTGGCGTGATTGGTAATGCATTCACATACGGTCACAAAGGTAAACAACACGTTGGCGTGCTATCAGGTATCGGTGGCTGGGCTGGCGTTGCGATGAACCTTGGTATGACTAACCCAACAGACGCTTTAGGCGCTGCGGGTGGTTATGCTGAATTAACTAAATACAACGCGGCTCCTGGCGGCGGTGCATTAACAGTATTCAGCCTATAATTTAGTCGTAAGATTAAATTGTAACTAAATACAAGTTAGTTCAATCGTAGTAAATAAAAACACCCTGATTCGTCAGGGTGTTTTTTTATGGGTGTTTAATACTAAGCAGGTCATTATCCCGATATAAATTCCTTAAGTTATAGCAAATTAGTTACAATAGCAGGCTGTTTTAATCGCCATCAATGGCAAGCAGTAAATGATAAGAACTTTTTTATTAGGTAAGCACTCTATAGATGTAAGCGGCTATTTATAAGCTGAATATTTGACGATAAGGAACACATAATGTTGAAACATGTTAAGAAGCAGTTGGGTTTAGTAGCACTGCTAGCAATTACAGCAAATGTCAGCTTCGCAGCCGACCCGGATATTCCAACACTTAATCCTGATGAAGGTCGTATCGGTGAAGTTAGACGCGTGGTAGATGAGTCGGAATTTAAAGTCTGCGCCGATCCTGAAAACATGCCATTTTCAAATTCAAAACAAGATGGCTTTGAAGATAAAATTGCCCAAGTACTAGCACAAGACTTAGGTAAAAAACTTACGTATACCTACGCTTATAGCAGACAAGGTTTTTTCAGAAATACACTAGGCGCCAACCGTTGTGATGTTGTTATAGGTACTACATCAGACAGTGACATGATGAGAACGTCTAAGCCTTATTACCGTGCCGGTCATGTATTTGTGTGGCGTAAAGAAAGTAATTACAACATTAAAGATTGGTCTTCAGCAGATTTGCGTAAAGGCTTTATTGGTGTCATTGATCACAGCCCTGCAACTATTCCAATGAATGACAACAATCTTATTGCCAATGCACGACCTTATCGAATTCAACGTGATTTGAATTTACCCTCTAGCTTTATGATTGACGATTTAGCTAAAGGCGACATTGATATTGCCATTGCTTGGGGCCCGATTGGGGGCTACTTTGCCAAACAGTCAAAAATACCTATGGTCGTAGTGCCAATTCCAGAATACGAAACGCAGAATGCCAAAGGTAAAGAGTATTGGAATATTTCAGTCGGCGTCCGTAAAAAAGATAAAGATCGTATGGCCATGATTCAAGGTGCACTTGATAGAAACCAAGATAAAATAATGAAGATTTTAGACGACTATGGTATTCCACATGTTGCAGTAGTTGAGGGTGACAGCTTGCAGAAAGTGTATAACAAGTATGGCGCGAACACTAAGCCAGCTGTAGAGAAGTAGTGGTTATTTTTAATATTTAGTTAAAATCAGCGAAAAACTGACTAATGCTATAATTAATTAAACGGCTAATGTATAATCACATTGGCCGTTTTTTTATGTAAGCAGAGCAATAACGCCATTAAATGCTAGCGTATAATTTGAAGTTGCAGTGTCAACCAATTTAATAATAAGTACGTTAGACCAATACACGTTCAGTAATGCGTTTGCAAAAATGATCGTAGCAAAATTCATTACAATAAGGAGATGATATGTTAGGTTTTAAATCAATTAAAGCAGCGTTATTAATTTCAATGCTTGGCTTTGTGAGTTTAATTGCAACGACACAAGTAAGTGCCGCTTGTAGTTTTGTTTCAACAAAAGATAGTTCAGCACTTGCTATTAAAGGTACAGATACTGATACGCCACAAGCAAAAGAGTTTCTAGAAACATGTATTAACCCATATACAAAAGCCTATGCGGCAGATCCTACGCTTATCAAAGCGGGTGGCAAAAAACTATTTGGTTATAATGGTTGTTCCGGTTGTCACGGCGGTAAATTAGAGGGTGTTATGGCGCCATCATTGAGAAAAGATGGTGGTCAAGGCGCATTTGATACAAGATGGGTTTATGCTAAAAATGCAACTGATAAGGGCATGTTTGAAACTATTTCTGGTGGCTCTGCAGGCGTTTCTGGTGGCGTTATGTCACCTTGGAATATTACCTTAGCTGAACACGTGGGAGATGGTTTGACTACAGATGATATATTAAAAATTATTGGTTATATCCGTTCAGAGTATCGCGGTGACGGTGAAAAAACCTGGCTAAAATAATGTTAAGAATGCGATAAGCATTCTTAGTAAAGCATGTTTTTTTGTAATATTTAAAAGGCTACTGTAGCATTGCAGTAGCCTTTTTTATATTTGAACATCTAACAGATAGAACGCGTATTTTAGAAATAGGAGATTGGTCATGACTAATACTAAGTTAAGTTCGCTATTCATAATCATAGTAGTTGTCTTAAGTGCCTGTAGTAAAAATGATAAGGCGCCTATTGGTGCTGATACAACAACGACAGAGGTATGTAGTTTTGTTTCTACAAAAGATAATAGCCCTTTGGCAATCAAGGTAGTGGCAAGTGATACGCCAGAAGCAAAAGAATTTCTAACTACTTGTAAGAATCCCTACACAAAACTTTATGCTAATGATGCTGAAGCAGCAAAAGCCGGTAAAAAACAGTTTTCTTATCAGGGATGTAGTGGTTGCCATGGCGGTAATGCGAATGGGTTAATGGGCCCAAGCTTGATTGACGCAAAATGGCAATACGCAAAACACATTAGTGATAAAGGTATGTTTGAAACAATAGCAGGCGGTACAAATGGTTCTCCACCAGAGTGGGGGTCTATGTTAACGTGGCATAACCAGCTCGCTGGGCATACCGGAGAAGGGTTAGACACTGATACGATA
>CAILFU010000149.1 GCA_903833595.1 uncultured Pseudomonadota bacterium | reverse complement strand
CCGTGTCTTGCATAGCCAGTGCTTTAAGAATTAATTTTTCACTGCCTGCAAAATGTTCACAGGATGGAATAATCGGAAAAGATTTTTCTCCGCCAAATAAAGCTTCGCTAGGGTGAATCAATCGTTGTGTTGTAGCCATAATATCGTCCTAATACTTTAATTAAACTGGTTTGCGTGGCATAAGTACGGTGTAATCAAGGTCTAGCACCACGTTGGGGTGATAGGATTTTGTTTCGCCGTAGTTCACATGTGTACTTGAAAGTGACGTAGCAGGAATATTTTTTATCCCAACCATGCGCAATCTCACCGCTGCAACATCAACCCGATTGGGTATTAGCCATTTATCGAGTACTTCTGACCATGTGAAAATGGTGTCATCGCCAAAAGTTGGGTTGCAATGGGTGCCAGCATTAATTGCTGCGATGGAGAGGGCGTTCTCTAGGCCATCGTGAGAGAGTGCACGACATAGTGAAATGATGTGGCCGCCGTACATCAATCGACGTCCAAAAGCCGTTTGTTTCATCATGACATCGTCAAAATGCAGCCGCGCATTATTTTGATAGAGCTTGGTGGCTAGTGTGTGATCGCTGTCGTTAATGGTCATGCCTGCAGGATGATTAATACGCTCACCAATAGTGTAGTCATCCCACAAGTACTGGCCGCCAGTATTTGCGGTGTTGAATTTCCTGGCATCAAGAAAGCTTGGTACAGTCAGCTCTGTATTTGGCACAAAGTCTAATAACGTTGGTATTACCGTTTCTGGCGCCGGTGCATTCACATTATTTTTATGTACCATGACCCAACGCACCCAAGAGAAAACAGGCTGCTGTAATTGGTTGGTTGAGACTGAACGTACATAGACTACGCCAGATTTGCCGTTAGAATTTTGTTTAAGACCAATGACGGTCGAGCTTGTGCTTAGGGTGTCGCCTATGTAAACCGGGTGTAAAAATCTCACTTCAGCGTAGCCTAAGTTAGCGACCGCATTGACTGAGATGTCAGGCACAGTTTTACCAAAGGCAATATGAAAAGCCAATAAATCATCCACTGGGCGTGCGTTATAACCTAACGATTGGGCTACAGTATCCGCTGAATGAAGCACTTGTCGCGCGCCTGTAAGTGCAATGTATAAAGCGACTTCGCCTTCGCCAATGGTGCGTGGCGTGGCGTGATGAATCACTTGATTGAGCTCAAAATCCTCAAAGAAATTGCCTGTACTTATTTTATTTGTACTATTCATCGTGTTAGACATGGCTTTCTTCCAAAGTCGTAATCATATCGTTGAGTTTTAATAGGCGTTCAGCCGCCCTTACATGATGGCGTTCCACCAATTTGTCGTTAACCACCACGGTGCCTTTACCCATTTTATTGGCGGCTTTTAATGCAACGATAATTTCGCGTGCGTGTGTCACCTCAGTCGCTTGTGGTCGATAGGCGTCGTTGCAATAGGCAAGTTGTGCAGGGTGTACCAATGATTTCCCATCAAAACCCATGTCGCGGCCTAGTCGGCAAGCATACTCAAATGAGTGCATGTTTTTGAAGTCACTTGTAATGCCATCAACCACCGCATGACCATAAGCGCGGGCAGCTAAAACGACTAAGGATAGCGAGGTTAGAATTGCAGAACGCTCATGCGTCACGCGCGCATGCAATTGAGAATTTAAGTCAGAAGTTGCCATGACCATGCATACAATCCGATCAGATGCGCTGGCAATCTCTTTAGCATTTAAAACGGCAATGGGGCTTTCTATCATGACCATGATGGGTAGATGGCTACCACCTGCCGCATCTAATAATGACAATGCAATCAGGACGTCCGCTTTGGATTCAATGTTGGGAAATAACACGGCATCAATTTTTGTTTTTGCAATCGCTTTAATGTCGTTTGGACCCCACTCTGAGATTAAATCATTGACTCGCACTACCACTTCACGAGAGCCGTATCCCCCTTCGTTTACGTAGCGAACTACGTTATCACGAGATTCTTCTTTGCATTCCACTAAGACTGGGTCGCCTAAATCAAGAATCACTGAGTCGGCATGCAATGTCCGTGCACGCTCAAGGTAGTGAGTGTTGCAGCCTGGCACGTAAAGCATAGACCGGCGCGGGCGATAAAATTTAGTCATTCGAATCCTTTTGTTTCATTTGTTCTTATTGTTAATTTTTTTTAAGCTGATTTGATTATATAGAGAGAAATTCAAAAATGTCAATCTATATCTTATGTCTTATATAAGATATAAAATGCTAGACTATTAAAAAATGGCATGATATAAATAAGCCTACTGCAATTTCGCGATAATTTATTTGCAGTTTAACTTATGGGTCCACTTAGATGGGATAACTAAATCATGATAGACAAACATTACAATTCACCGAGTTATAAGCCTCTTTATGATCAGATTAAAGTATTGCTTACGCAAAGTTTAATCGGTGGCGAATGGCGCCCGGGCGATATGATTCCTAGCGAAATTGATTTAGCTGGCCGTTATAAAGTTAGCCAAGGCACCGTTAGAAAAGCCATCGATGCTTTAGCTACAGAAAATATTCTGATTCGACGACAAGGTAAAGGTACCTTTGTTGCCACTCATAGCGCTGAAGGAATGAAGCTCCGTTTTTTGAGACTCACTTCAGTTGATGGGCAAAAGGAATTGCTGAAGAATGAATTTATATCATGCACAAAAGGCAAAGCCGATGTGCGTATGGGACAAGTGCTAGATTTAAAAGCAGGTGCTTCAACCATTGAAATAAAACGATTACTCACCTTCTCAGGCAGGCCACTTATTTACGATCACATTGTTGTGCCAGCAGCGCCTTTTAAAGGCTTAAATGGTCACCGCGTAGAAGAAAATAATGGCTCAATGTATAGCATGTATGAATCCGAGTTTGGTGTGCGCATGGTACGCGCGGAGGAACGTTTAAAAGCAGTTGGCGCCCAAGGTGAAGTGGCAAAGGCGCTAGGTTTGAAAGACAATGAGCCGATATTAAGTATTGAGCGCGTGTCGTTTACTTATGGCGATAAGCCTATGGAATGGCGCTTGGGATTATGTATTACAGATAACCATCATTACATGAATGAGCTTGAGTAGTATTTCAACATAGTAGTTACGCCGTAGATGTCTAATTAGAGGTTTAACAAAGGTCAAAAAAATGGATGATTTGAAAAAGCGCGCACTTGATTACCATGAGTTTCCTAAACCAGGAAAGCTCTCGGTTGAATCATCTAAACCTTGTGCCACCCAAGATGATTTATCTTTAGCTTATACCCCTGGTGTTGCGGTGCCTGTGCGTGAAATTAATCGCGATCCTGCCAATGCCTATAAGTACACGAATAAAGGTAATTTAGTGGCGGTGATTACAGATGGAACTGCCGTGTTAGGGCTAGGCAATATGGGGCCACTTGCCAGCAAACCGGTCATGGAAGGTAAAGCGGTTTTATTTAAACATTTTGCGGGTATTGATGTGTTTGATATTGAGATAAATGCACCAACGATTGAGGCGTTTATCGAAACGGTGGTTAATATTGCGCCTACTTTTGGTGGTATTAACTTAGAAGATATTGCTGCACCCCATTGTTTTAGAATTGAAAATGAATTGCGTGCACGTCTTGATATTCCTGTATTTCATGATGATCAACATGGCACAGCAGTGATTGTTGCTGCGGCTTTATCGAATGCCTTAGAGTTACAAGGTAAAACTTTACCAAGCGCAAAAATTGTATTTTTGGGCGCTGGCGCAGCAGGTTGTTCTTGCGCACGCTTACTTAAATTGATGGGCGCGACGAATATCACCATGGTAGACAAATCAGGCGTGTTAGATACGTCACGTAGTGATTTGCATGACAATAATCGTCACCTAGCCGTCGCACCCAGCAGTGCTAAAACTTTGGCGGATGTTATGCCAAATGCAGACGTATTTATTGGGGTATCAGCAGCAAATGCCTTGTCGCCGGAGTTGTTAAAGCTCATGGCAGCTAAGCCTGTCGTATTTGCATTAGCTAATCCAGACCCGGAAATATTACCAAGTTTAGCGCATGCAGTGAGGGATGATATTTTAATGGCAACGGGCCGTTCAGATTTTCCAAATCAAGTAAACAATGCGCTGTGTTTCCCTTATTTGTTCCGTGGTGCACTGGACGCTAAAGCTAAACAAATTACGGACGAGATGCAAATAGCGGCAGCACGTGCTTTAGCAGCACTTGCGCGTGAGCCGGT
>CAILFU010000148.1 GCA_903833595.1 uncultured Pseudomonadota bacterium | reverse complement strand
TACGTCTTAAAGTGGGTCACGATAAAGGCCATGTAGATGGTCGCGCATGGGCGCCATTATGGGTGGTAGATTTCCCAATGTTTGAACACGATGAAGAGAACGATCGCTGGGCAGCATTGCATCACCCATTTACAGCACCAAAAGATGGGCATGAAGATTTGCTTACCAGCAACCCAGGTGCGGCACTTTCAAAAGCTTACGATATGGTACTCAATGGTTGGGAAGTGGGCGGTGGTTCAGTGCGTATCCACAAGCAAGACGTTCAATCAAAAGTATTTGATGCGCTTAAAATTAGCAAAGAAGAAGCGCAAGAGAAATTTGGTTTCTTGCTTGATGCCTTGCAATACGGTGCACCTCCACACGGTGGTCTAGCGTTTGGCTTAGATCGTTTGGTGACGTTAATGACAGGTGCAGAATCAATCCGTGATGTGATTGCTTTCCCTAAAACACAGCGTGCACAGTGCTTGATGACCAATGCGCCGAATGAAGTGGATGAGAAGCAATTGCGGGAACTGCATATTCGCGTTCGTTCACAAACCCCAGCGGCTTAAAAATATAGTTGCTTAGTAGGAACAATGCCAGTCACAGAACTCAACCACGTTAATCTTCGCACACCTTATGAGGTGATGCTTAAGCTTAAGGATTTTTACTGTGATGTGGTGGGTTTAAAAGTTGGGCCGCGAGAGGGATTTACCAGTCGTGGTTTTTGGCTTTATATTGGTGATAGGCATGTGATGCACTTGGCTGAGTATCGGGGTGAGGGAGCACCGCTTACAAACGTGCTTACCACCATAGACCATATCTCATTTACTTGCACTGATATGCCTGCCACTGAGGCGCATTTAACTGGGCATCAGATTGAATATTCTGTACGCGATTTGCCCGTATTGAATGTGAAACAAATTAACTTTAAAGACCCGGTTGGTAATGGTGTCGAGCTATTTTTTTATATGGATAAAGCTTAAGTCTATTATTGAACCATTGAATTTTATGGCTTGATGGTTGTCTCAAGAGTTGTATTAATTTAAGTGTGTGGAGTCGATAAAATGAAACAATTAAGTTTATTAAAACTATTCCTAGCAACTGCTATTTCATTTGTTTTGGTGGCGCCAGCGAGCGCTGAGCCCGACCCGAAACTATGGCCAGTGATGAAAGAAGCTTTCTTTGCTAATCGAGAAATGCAAGAAGTTGATTTTATTAAAATAGAGGCGCCACGCCGTGCTGAAAGTGGGGCGCAAGTGCCCGTCACTTATAGTGTGAATAATGCCGCAGCTAAGGGCGTCGTCATTAAAAAGCTTTATGCATTCGTCGATGCAAACCCAATCCCACTGACGGCTACGTATCATTTAACAGAAGCGCTTGGTGATTTTCAGTTAGCGACTCGAATTCGCTTTGAAACGGATGCGTTTGTAAGGTTAGTTGGTGAAACAGCGGATGGTAAATTGTACCTAGCATCACGTGAAATTCGTGCAGCGGGTGGCTGTGGCGGCACAGTTGAAGGTGATGAGGCAGCAATTCGCGCTAGTGCAGGTAAAATAAAATTCAAAGTGGACGAGCCCGTTAAAATTAACAGTGCAACATCGACTACCTTTAACATTAAGCACCCCATGCGTACAGGTTTGCAGCGCGAATTAGTCTCGCAAGGGTTTGTGCCTGCTTTCTATATTAATAAGGCCGCCTTTAGTTATAACGGCAAGCCATTATTAACCATAGATGTGGGGGTAGGTACGGCTGAAGACCCCTACTTTAAGTTTAATTTTGTACCAGATGCAGCAGGTAAATTAGAGGTGACGGCAACAGATAATGAAGGTAAAACCTTTGTGCAACAAGTAGATGTGAAAGGCTAACACGCTCGATATTACTGCGCTATACTCGACGTAATATAAAAAGACCTCCAACCAAATTGGGGGTCTTTTTGATGGTGGGGTTTACTTTGTGCGGTGATAAAATAGCCACAATTCATTTATATTTCGGGAGGCGTCAATGAAAAGCTATCGTAAAGAACTTTGGTTTAATCCACCAACCCGCGTTGCTTTTATTCGGATTACTGAGCAAGTGAACGAATGCCTACGTGAGAGTGGTGTTAAAGAAGGTTTGGTCTTAATTAACGCCATGCACATTACGGCAAGTGTATTTATCAATGATGACGAGCGTGGTCTACATCAGGATTATACGCAATGGTTAGAAAAACTTGCACCGCATGAGCCTATCAGTAGCTATCGCCATAATGATACCGGCGAAGACAATGCGGATGCACATATGAAGCGCCAGTTAATGGGGCGTGAAGTGGTGGTAGCGATTACAGAAGGTCGACTAGACTTTGGACCGTGGGAACAGATTTTCTATGGCGAGTTTGACGGCCGCAGAAAGAAACGTGTATTAGTAAAAATTATCGGTGAATAAAGATGAAATTACCTGAATTATTAGCCCCAGCGGGGGATTTAGAC
>CAILFU010000147.1 GCA_903833595.1 uncultured Pseudomonadota bacterium | reverse complement strand
TACTTTACTTTGAGTTTGTGGCAGTCTTTACAATCAATTTTCGATTCTGCATGTGCGCCTTTTAACTCAAAATCCGTTTGTGCATGCTTGAAGCTTTTTTCATCTAGGGGTGCAATTTGCGCCGCTCTACCCTTATGTTCGGTATGACAGTCTACGCAATCTCGTTTTTCCTTTAATCGTCCATGAAAACCACTAATTTGGACAACGTCTTTAGTAATGTCTTTGTGACAATCTTTACATAGCTGATTTTGACCTTCTTTATCGAAGCGTTTATGACATTTTTGACAGCTATCTTCCCATTTTAGGTGCCCTTGAATGACCTTGCCAGGCATCATTACAGACTCAAGCGTATCTGCACGAGCGGTTATGCATAGTGAGAAAAATAAAAACAATAAATAAAATATACGGAACATGGGCAATTTAAAAATTAGTACATGTGTACCCATATCACATGAAAAATTGCCGTCGCAACCATCATGTACATGAACGGTAAATGCAAAATATGCCATGCAGAGAAAATCTGCTCAAATTTCTTAAATTGCGCAACAGTTTGTATTTGCGATAGATATTTCTTTACGGAGTTAATCGCATCATTGCTGAGATTATTTCCAGGAGTCGAGGCTAATGCTAAGCGAATTTGAAGCTTACAACGCCGCATCAGCATCATGCGCCTGATATCAAAACTGAGAAAATACCAAATACCCTCAAGAAAATTTCGCTTACCTTCTAGGGCTTCATGTTCAAATTCGTCTATCCATGCTTGCACGTTTGGGAATAAATTCAGATTAGACTTCACATTCTCTACATTGCCAGCTAACTCTTCATGCGCACTCTTTAAGGTGGAACGACCCCCATACAAGCCTTTATGAATGCGCGTATAGATAAATCGCCCAACCAAACCACTTCCTGCAACTAGTAACATGCAATAAAGTGCAACCGCTGCATTCATAGAGCCTGTTCGGAATGTGGTATGAAATAGAACCAAAGTAGGACCTAACACCCCAAGTAACATGTGAATGCGGAACCAGTGCTTAAGTTTTCCTAATCCCTGCATGAACTTAATATGTTTACGAAACGAATAAAGTAATAAAGTAAGCATCATAAGGCCGCCAATTAAGCCTAAGTTATACCCTAGGCCATCGCCTGATTTATAGTAATGGCCATGTGCCACCTTCCATCCTAGCCAAAACACCACAACTAGGAGTGCAGGTAGCACGAAGCGATTAATAAAAAATCCAATTTTATTTAACACTGCGTACCCTTTTCATATATCGCTATAAATAGTCACATTTAAAATAGATATGTAATTATAATACGTCTATTAAATTTGACGTGTGAAATTTTCACACATACTATGGGTAGATAATATCAACGGCATTAAAGTGTTCCAAATGAACCATTCAAATAAATATTAGGTTGACCAAATTATCATCATGCCATCTGCGACCATACTTATTTATCTCTGCCCGCTACTTTTAATTTTGCTGGCTTACACCTTACGCCAAAAGAAGAGAGAGAGAAGGGGTAGGGCACGTTTGACTGAGGCAAGCCAAGCTGGATTAACAGAGCCGGTTTCAATTCATCCAAGTATAGATCTAGCACTTTGCTGTGGCTCAGGGGCATGCGTGGCAGCGTGCCCTGAAAAGGCGCTGAGCATTATTAACGGCAAGGCGATGCTTACTGACCCAGCGCACTGCATTGGTCATGGGGCTTGTATAGAGGCATGTCCAGTAGAGGCCATACAACTGGTATTTGGCACTGAAAAACGTGGTATGGATATTCCACAAGTGTCACAATCGTTTGAGACTAACGTACCTAATATCTTTATTGCAGGTGAGCTTGGCGGAATGGGTCTGATTCGTAAGGCTGCCATGCAAGGTAAGCAGGCAATTGATTCAATTAAGAAAAAAAATAATATTTGCCAAGAATTTGACGTG
Organism: uncultured Pseudomonadota bacterium; assembly: GCA_903833595.1. Lineage (GTDB taxonomy): Bacteria > Pseudomonadota > Gammaproteobacteria > Burkholderiales > Methylophilaceae > Methylotenera. The sequence continues at coordinate 72,531 of CAILFU010000147.1, read as the reverse complement.
ATTATCATTGGTGCTGGTCCTGCAGGGCTGTCAGCATCTCTCGCAGCCAAAGAACAACAACTAAATTACCTGACGATAGAGCAGGAAGATTCACTGGGCGGTGCAATTTACAAATATCCGCGCAACAAAGTGGCGATGACACAACCAGTCACATTGCCTATCATAGGGGAAGTTGCAATGTACGACATCAGCAAAGAAGAACTGCTGAATTTTTGGCTACGCACACTCGATGAATACAAACTTAACGTCAATTTTCACGAACGCATGGAATCGATAAGCAAAATTGAAAAAGGATATGAAGTCAAAACCTCTAAAAGCATTTATCGAACAGCAAATGTACTGCTTGCAATTGGCCGTATGGGTACGCCACGTAAATTAGATGTAAAAGGTGAAGATCAGTCTAAAGTAGTGTATCGCCTCGTTGATCCTGAACAATATTGTAACCAGCACGTATTGATTGTTGGTGGGGGTGACAGCGCCTTAGAAGCAGCACTCAGCATCTCAGAACAATCAGGTACTACGGTGACACTCTCCTACCGCAGTGAATCTTTCGGCCGCGTCAAAGTGAAAAATCGTGATCGATTGCAAGAAGCGCAAGAAAGAAATCAACTTACCGTACTACTCCAATCGAGTGTTATGGAAATAGGATTTGATACCGTCGACATAAAGTTATCGAGTCAAGAGATTATCAAAATACCCAATACGGCAGTGATAGTTTGTGCTGGCGGCATTCTACCTACGCCACTTTTGAAAGAAATTGGTGTTATGGTAGACACGTATTACGGTACAGCAAAACCGAGTAATCTATGACAATATTACAAATTATCAATAAGCCTGAGTGTATGGCATGAAAATTATTAGCATAATTGTAATCTTGTTGCTCACAATATCTGCCAATGCTTTTGCCGAAACGGCCGGCGAAATAAGTGTTGGGGAATATCTTCCAAATGCCATATTAGATGGCTTGACAGGTAAGTCTAAAAAAATTCATGACTACCGCGGAAAGCCCCTCATCATAAATGTTTGGGCCAGTTGGTGTGGTCCGTGTCGAGAAGAAATGGGCTCTATAGAACACCTTACACGCCATAGTAGAGGAGGCAACTTTAACGTTATCGGCATATCAACAGATGATGATGCTCATGCAGCCTTAATGTTTATCAAAGAATCTAAGATTACATTTAGCCAGTACATTGATAGTAACGTTCGCTTAGAGAATATGCTTGGTGCAAATACCATCCCATTAACAATTCTGGTCGATGCACAAGGACGTGTTCTTAAAAAAATTCGTGGCTCGCAAGTATGGGATAGCCCCAAATCGTTAGCGATGATAAGCAAAGTTTTTCAGATAAACTTAAATTAGCGTCACGGTTAATCAAGCAATCAATACTTTTTAGCACAATAAAAAGGCTAAACTAAGTTAACCATTTGATATTATTACTTTATTTTTTTGGCTAGATGCGATTCAAACGCTCGGCTACTTGGCTCGCAGCAAGTTAACTATCCATTTAAATATCTCTCTCTTTGCATCTATCCAGACAATATTTGACGTTATATTCTTATATATAACAGCAACTTAATTCAATTAATATATTTTCATCTTGTTCATTACCATCTGTTAGATTAGAATTAAAACCATAGTGATTTAGTAAACTATTAGGATGCGAGTGGATGTTATGACAAAAGTACTGATTGAATCGGCAAAGACAAAAGCAAGTCAGGCATTGCACTTCAAATTTGAATCTGTATTCACATTTACATTATGATTTCACAAGATTCGCCCGAGAAATGTTTGAATGTTGGTGATTCTGCAACAGGCTATAATCTTATGAACATACTTTCTGTGATTCTCCCTAGGCCAAGTTTTACGCTTCAACGACTTGCCATGCTGTGCATAGGCGCATTGACCGCATGCACCACTCTGGGACCTAATTACCAACAACCCGCTACCAGCGTCCAATCTGGCTGGACTATGCCTGAGTTGGAGTTACACGCCGCCGGTGGCAATGTCACCGATGACGAATTTTGGGCCAGTTTTTCCGACCCTACTCTGCTCGATCTATTACAGCATGCGCAAAAGAACAGCCTGACCTTGCAGTCTACCGCCTTGCAAGTCGATGCGGCTAGCGAGACGGTGCGTATTAATGCTGCGTCGCTCCTACCCAGTGTCTCCGCTACGGGTTCGAAAAACTACAACCAACCCGATGCTGCATCCAAACAAAAGAACCAGAATAAGGGTTCTTTCACCGACCAAGTGCTAGGGCAAGTTTCGTGGGAGCTGGATTTTTGGGGCAAGTACCGCCGTGGAGAGGAAGCCGACAAGGCCAGCCTGGAGTCGAGTAAGGCGGCGCTTGCGTCATCCCTAGTGTCGCTCAAGGCTAGCGTTGCCAACGCTTACATTAACGCCCGTATCTACGCAAATCGTATCGGGGTGGCCGAAGCCAACTTGCGCGAGCAAGCCGAGAGCATGCGCATTGCAGAAGCGCGCTATCGTTTGGGTGCGAGCTCCGAAATGGATTGGCGTCAGGCCCAAACACAGTTCACCCAAACACAGTCCCAAATACCGGTATTACGCATCAGTCTAGAGCAAAACCAAAACGCACTCAGCGTACTCCTCGGTGAAACGCCAGATTATTTTGCCAAACATTACAGCGCATCCCTGGCCGCTGATTTGCCCACCTTACCAACTGTCTTGCCTTTAGGCGTTCCAGCAGATTTACTGCGCCGAAGGCCCGATGTTCGTCAAGCCGAGTTCCTTGCAATATCGCAGTCCGCGCGTATCGGGCAAGCGCAGGCCGCTCTTTATCCGTCATTTTCCCTGAATGGCTCTATCGGCGTTCAAACCATGCCGGATGGCCGGGACCTCTTTAGCTGGGACAGCCGCATTATCAATTATGGCGTCAGCTTTAGTTTCCCCTTGTTTGATCGTGGGGCGCTACTTCGCAAGGTCAAAGTTCAAGACATCACTTTCCAGCAAGCCGTGTTGACCTACCAGAATCAAGTACTGACTGCGCAGCAAAATGTAGAGGACGCCTTGAGCAGCTTTTTTCAAGGCAAAGCACAACTCGATGCCTTGCGTCACGCCTACACAGCGGCTAAGCGCAGCACCGATTTATCGTTACGCCGATACATGGGCGGCCTGACTGATTTCACCACCGTGACCAACGCGCAGCAGTCGCAGTTGCAAACATCCGACTCCTTAGTGCAAGCTCAGTCTGGCGTGCTTCTTGCTGCCGTAAGCGCCTACCGCTCGGTTGGTGGCGGTTGGACGCCCTCTGCAGCTGATGCGCCCTCGACCCCTATCGTTGATGTTTCCTTAAAAGGTGTAACACCATGACTCTGACACTTTCTCCACTTTCACGTGCGTGCTTGCTCGTTTTGGCAACCGCAGGGCTGCTGGTGGCTTGCAAACCTCAAAGCACAACCCCATCGACTGCAGCGGATCTGGTTACTGTGAATACCCTGACCCTGCAAAGTCGCATGGTGGCAGACCGCATGGAGCTCGACGGAACGGTAGCGCCGGTGCAACAGGTCAATGTCACGGCGCGGGTAGCTGGAAAGCTACAGAAGATTGGATTCAAGGATGGAGACCAGGTTAAAGCTGGGCAACTGCTTTTTGCCATCGAGCCCGATACCTATGTTGAACAAGTTAAGCTCAATCAGGCCCGTCTGGACCAGGCTAAAAGCGATTATCAGCGCCAAACCAAGCTGATGGAAGAGAACGCCACGTCGGTATCTAATGTCGAGAGTGACCTTTCCAATTTACAACAAGCAGAAGCCAACTTGCGCCTGGCCCAAATCAACCTCGCTTACACCGAAGAGCGCGCACCGTTCGACGGCGTGATGGGTCGTAGACAAGTTGATATAGGTAATTACGTTGGTGCGTCAGCTAGTGGCACGGTATTGGGCACTATCGTTCAAATTGCGCCTGCTTATGTGAATGCAGCGGTGAGTGAACGCGATGCGCTACGCATCCGCGAAAAAATGAACCAACAGGGCCAATCCGTCAAAAACAAAGCGGGGGGCACCCCTGTGACAGCACGCTTGCAGAGTGAAAACCCCGTGACCGAAGTCGGCGTGCTGGATTTTGTTGATCATACGGTGGGGGGCACGTCAGGCACCATCGCTTTGCGTGGCAAGTTTGCCAACGAGAGCTATCGGCTTTTCCCTGGACTCTATGCCCAGCTGAGCGTACAACTGGGGCCTGATCGCCCTGCGCTGACGCTACCGCGGGACCTGGTGCTGTCTGATCAGCAAGGTGAATACGTGTTCGTCGTGGATGTCGACAGCAGGGCCAAGCGGCACAACATTCGGACAAGTAATCTGCCGGCAAATCTTAAAGAGATCTTAAGTGGCCTTTCCGCTGGCGACCAGGTAGTCTCGGTTGGCTACAATAAGCTCAGTGATGGGCAAGCTGTCAAAGCCTTGGCGGACTCTGCGCCGCAGGCTGCTGCGGTAGCGACTACAGCCCAAAAGTCTGGGGGACACTAGGCCGTGATTGCTAAATTCTTCATCGACCGCCCGGTCATGGCCAATGTGTTGGCGTTATTGATGTTGTTGCTGGGCGGAGTGGCGGTGTTGGGATTGCCAGTCTCTCAATACCCACAACTCACGCCACCAACAATCCAGGTAAGTACCAGCTACCCTGGCGCCAACGCTAAGACGGTGCAAGAAGTCGTGGGCCGGGCGATTGAGCAGCAGGTCAACGGTGTAGACGGCATGCTCTATATGCAGTCCTACGCATCCAATGATGGGCGTTACCTCCTAACTGTCAGCTTTGCTGTAGGAACCAACACCAACCAAGCACAAGTTGCAGTGCAAAACCGCGTGGCCATTGCCGTCCCCTTGCTTCCCAGCGCGGTGCAGCAGCAAGGCGTGGTAACCAAAACCAAGTCAACTGCAATTCTGCAGATGATCACGTTAAGTTCAGATAATCCCAGCCACGATTCGCTCTTTCTAAGCAATTTCGCCAGCCTGCAGTTGCGCGACCGCCTAGTGCGCATCCCTGGAGTGGCAGACGTGAATGTGTTTGGGGTCGGTCAATACGCCATGCGCGTGTGGCTAAACGCTTCGCAAATGCGCCAGCGCAGCCTTGTTCCTAGCCAGATAATCAACGTCTTGTCTCAACAAAACCAACGCGTCAGCGCAGGGCAAATTGGTGCGCCTCCAGTGGCTCAGGGGCAGGACCTGCAACTCACCGTGACGGTAGACAGCCCCATGACCACCGCCAAGGATTTTGGTGAACTGATTGTCAGCACCGCGTCTGATGGCACTATTGTACGCTTGCGCGATGTGGCACGTATTGAGCTTGGAAGCCAAAGCTACACCCAGGAATTTAGCTATGATGGCAGGCCCTCCGGTGGTATTGCGATTTACCAGTTGCCCGACGCTAACGCATTGGACACGGCCAAGGCGGTTTCGAATGAATTGGCCAGAGCCGCCGCAGGCTTTCCCAAAGGACTGCGCTACGACATTGCCCTAGACACCACGGTATTTGTCAAAGCCTCCATCGACGAGGTCTACACCACACTGTTTGAGGCGGGGATTCTGGTGTTGATTGTGATATTGGTTTTCTTGCAAGACTGGAGAGCCACGTTAGTGCCCGCCACCACGGTTCCGATTACCATCGTAGGTGCCTTTGCCTTTATGGCGTTGCTGGGATTCAGCATTAATTTGTTGACCCTGTTTGCGATTGTGTTGTGCATTGGTATTGTGGTGGATGATGCTATTGTCGTTGTCGAGGGGGTGGCGCAACGCATGACGCCAGGTAAGCCTGCCCGCCAGGCCGCTACCGAGGCTATGGAAGAGCTAATGGGGCCTATTGTAGGCATCACCTTAGTATTGACAGCGGTGTTTCTGCCGGCGGCCTTCATTCCGGGTATTACTGGCCAGATGTACCGCCAGTTTGCACTGGTGATTGCCGCAACGGCTGTGCTGTCAGGCATCAATGCGATTACGCTTAAGCCCACACAGTCGGCGCAGTATCTGCGTGCGCCCGATCCGTCACGCAAGCCCAACGCATTTTCGCGTGGGTTTAACGCGGCTTTTGAGAAGGCAGAGCATGCCTACATTCGTTTTATAGGCGGATTGATTCGCAACAAAAAAATCAGCGCTTTGGTCGCCGTGGCGTTGATGGCCGGCGCAGGTTACGGTTTTGTGAGCATCCCCACCGCTTTTATCCCGACCGAAGACCAAGGTTATGTGATGGTGGCAGTACAGTTGCCCGACGGCGCATCGCTACAGCGCACCACCGCTACGCTAGATAAAGTTGTACAAGTCGGACGCAAAACGCCAGGCGTGGCCCACGCCGTGGCCATTAGTGGTATTTCGCCAGTGGATGGCAACACCTCTTTGTCTAACGCTGGCTTGGTCTATTTGGTGTTGGACGACTGGGCTAAGCGCGCCACTTCACCTGACCAAGGATTATTGCAGATATACAACAACTTGAACCGATCTCTGGCTGCGATTCCGGAGGCTAGTAGCCGCGTGTTAGTGCCACCACCAATTAACGGCCTTGGGCTCTCAGGCGGCTTTCAGATGCAGCTGTTGCTCACCGATGGTAGCGCAGACTATGGAAAACTGAGCGCTGCAGCAGACGCGGTAGTTGCAACGGCTAGCGCCGATCCGCGCATACAATTGGCCTTTACGACCTTGCGCGTATCGGTCCCGCAAATCAAGCTGGAAGTTAATCGCGCACGTGCAGAGAGCTTGGGTGTTTCGGTAGGCGATGCATACAGCGCTATCCAAAGCTATTTGGGCTCTTCTTACGTCAATCAATTTTCTAAATTTGGCCAAAACTATGCGGTCTATGTGCAGGCCGATGCCAACGACCGTCGTGACCTGCAAACCATCGGCCAGCTCACGGTGCGTAGTAAAGCGGGGGACATGGTACCGCTCAGCGCCTTCGCTCAACTCGTACCGACCGTTGGTCCCGCAGTAGCGTCGCAATACAATCTGTATCCAACAGCGGCTATCTTGGGCGCTTCGGCAGCCGGCGTGAGCTCTGGTGAGGCACTTAAGATTCTGGAAAATATTGCTCAAGAGAAATTGCCCCCCGGCGTTTCTTACGCGTGGACTGGCATGTCCTATCAAGAAAAGCTGGTGGGTGGGACCGTAGGAATGGTGTTTGCCTTAGCCATATTGCTGGTGTATTTCGTTCTTGCCGGACAATATGAATCCTGGCTGGCACCTGTTCCGGTGTTACTTGCAGTGCCCTTATCTTTGGTGGGCACGGTGTCGGTATTACTGGCTGTTCATTTACCCAATAATATTTATGTGCAGATAGGGCTGGTGCTATTGATTGCACTTTCGGCAAAAAATGCGATTTTGATTGTGGAGGTCGCGCGCGAGTTACATCATCATGGTAATGACATCGTGAGTTCGGCACTGGAGGCCTCCAAGCGGCGGTTTCGGCCTATTTTGATGACCTCATTTGCCTTCATCTTGGGGGTGGTGCCACTTATTACTTCATCCGGCGCAGGTGCGGCGGCGAGAAAGTCAATTGGTATTACAGTATTTTCCGGCATGCTGGCATCCACTATTTTGGCGGTGGCGCTGGTGCCAGTATTTTATGTATTGGTGGCCCAGTGGCAGGCGCGCTTAGCGCCTAAAACTCTCGATGCCGCTACATCCCATTGATTTCATAACCATTTCATCTGGCAGTCTGTTGAGAGGTTTTTGAAAAAGTTACTTACTTGAATGTCCGGAGAGCAGACGCCCAAAATCTACACTTCCGATCCTAAGCGGACGGTCGTCTATTAAGCCACAGGCAAATACAACATTACCTTAGTGCCAGCACCAAGTTTACTTTCAATCTCCATGGTGCCACCATGATGTGTAATGATTGCTTTCGTAATCGCCATACCTAAACCTGTGCCTGGAATCGCGCCTGATGGATCAGCACGGTAGAACTTCTCACACACATGCGCTAGCTGTTCTGGCGTCATGCCGATGCATTGGTCTTCAATGGCAATGAGTAGCTTACGTTGTTTATTGTGCGTTACTTCACTGACACGCATAGTGACTTCACCGTGTTTGGGTGAGTACTTATAAGCATTACTTAAACAGTTATAAATCGCTTGCTCAAGTTTAGCGATATCGACTTTCACTTCAGGTAAGTTAGGGCTGAGTACTAAGGTAATCTTGTTATGATTATCTTGCGTAATAAAGCTATCAGCCAGTGTTTGTAACCGTGGGCCTATCTGCTGGAGATCCGTCTGATACAACCCCACTACCTGTGCTTCGATTCTTGCGATATCGAGCATCTCATTTAATAAATGAGTCATGGCTTGAGATTGGGTGTGAATGGTTGATAGCATCTCTCGTTGCTCATCCTTGCTGCCAATATCCATAATGAGCAGCTCGACATAGCCATTAATCACAGTCAGCGGTGTTCTAAGTTCATGGGCGGCAGTAGATACAAACTCTGATTTCATTTTATTGATAATGTTTTTTTGGGTAATATCTTCCTGAATCGACACATATCCAGCACTTCCATCATTATAAATAATTGGCGTGGCAATAATATGCTGCCAAAAAAGTTCACCCGATTTTTTATAGTTGAGAATTTCTACATCAAAGCCTTTATGGTTTTTAATGGCCTCACGCATAATCTTCACCGTATCTTGTGAAGTGTCTGCCCCTTGTAAAAACGACCCAGCAGTTTTACCTATGACAAAGTCTTCTGTGTAGCCACAGGTGGATAAAAATGCAGGATTGACCCACATTAAATGTGCGAAGCGGTCGGTAATGGTGACCGAATTGGTGGTGGTTTGCACGGCAACTGCCATCTTTTTGTATTCTTTGTCGGCGATGAGAAGTTCTGCCGAGGTTCGCTGTTGAGTAAGATATTTATCTCTTAAATATATTGTTCTCAATAGGTATATTGTTCCCAACAGTCCAATAGCAGAGAAGTACAAGAAGAAGATTAGGAGACTATTAGAAAATGATTCCTTGGAATTAATCATTTGCTGTTTGGATGTTTGATATATAGAGGAGGCTTTATTTCCTGAGAATTTTACAATGTGGTCACTCTTAACCATTAACTCATTAAAGCTCGGTGTTAATTTCTCACCCATAAAGCTTTTGGCTTCATTGAGTTGATTCTCTTTCAAAAGACTACGAAAAGTATTAACGTTTTTTATCCACTGTTGGATAGCTGCACGTAATGCTTGAGATTTAGACTTATCTCCTAAAAATGAAACTTCAATAGCATTGATACGCTTATCTATTTCGGCTGTATTAATTTTAAAGAGAATGTCAGCTTTATTGATAGGATTTAGTAATAAGGATACGTTCTCAGCCCTAATTTTAGCTACTATTGCTTGCAATTCGAGCGCAGATGAGTGCACAACAAACGGATGCTCGTAAATTGACTGAGTATTATTAGCTAATAACTCGATATTTCTGAGTTCTAAGTTTCTTAACTCGGTTAGCCCAAAAATAAATAATAGAAAGCTGACCACGATTAAACTTATAACGTGAACGTTAGATTGAATGTACTGTTTATATTTCATTTATCAAGCCTTATGAGGACTTAATTTTGTTACACAGGGTAACACTCAACCTTAGACTACACCCATTATTAGTAATGTCAAATCTAGAGGCTGCCACAGAATCTTCATATACCATCTTAAAGTGTCTATCTATAAGCGTCTGTGAAGATAAGTGAGGTGAATCTGCCGTAAAGCAGACTTTGAATTTAGTGGCTACCGACCCATAAAAGCCTAACGAACTATTCATTGGGTTACTTCAAAACAGACATTCCCAAAGGAAAAGGGCTGGAATTTACGCCAGCCCTTCATCATTTCATTTCTTTTGGGTCGATAGCGCAGTAAAACCCTTAATGATCTGAATTTACCCCTATTAATATGAAGAGAAATCCTAAATAGCAATATCGATGCACAATTTCGCTCTCGTTGATTTGATAAATCTATTCAGCAATTAATATATGATTACTGCGTGCTAATGTGTGCCATAGCCAATTCAACTACTTTTTTTGCTAAGTTTTCAAATTCCTGTCCAGCCTCGTCATTATCTCTAAAACTTTCACTACTAATCGTCACCATCGTGCCCTTTAATAGTTCGCCTGTTTGACTATCAGTTACTTTACTTTCTATTAAAAGAACTGCTGTTTTTTTATCTTTGTTAGTCGCTTTTGAAGCAAGCTTTAATACCGCAGAAATCGGCAAAAGGTTTCTTACCTTAAAGCCTTCGGTAGCTAAATCTGCGCCAGAGATGGAGATATTCACTTTTAAAGTTTGAGCGCCGGCGGTTTGTGTAAGCGCTAAAAACTGGGTTACTTTTTGTTTAACGTTTTCTTCAAGCGTTAATCTTGTTTTTTCAATAATATCGCTCGTAATTTTATCGTCAACCGATGACTGGTTGATCAGCACGCTGTCAATAATGACGGATTTGTAATTGCTTGGATCAAACTTTGTGCTGGTGTAGCGAAATACTTTAGTGTCCTTTGGCCCATTGACCGGTTTTAATAAGCTGTAATCACTGAAAAATCCTGACTCTGGTTTGTCTGCCTGCATTAAAGCGGTATCTGCATAGGCATTAAAATTCATTAATGAGCTTATAACAACTGAAGCAATAAGCACGGTCTTTTTAATTGGTAGTTGCACGAATTTATTCCTCTATAATTTATACGGATGATACAATTAATTCACGAAACTATTAACCTAAGGAAAGACTAACATGTTAACTAAATCAGTCATCTTATTGGCTTGTCTTGTAATGGTAAGCGTGGCTCAAGCTGATGATAGTGCAAAATCTAAACAAATTGAAGATAAATTTAAATTAGCGGATAAAAACGGAGATGGCCAATTAACTTTAGAGGAAGCTAAGGCCGGTATGCCTAGGGTTGCTAAAGGATTTGATAAGATAGATGTGGATAAAAAAGGTTACGTGACAGTAGATCAAATTAAAGCGATGGCTAACTAAGCATTTATTTGTAGCACCTGGTAAAACTAGCCAACTACTTTGCAGTTGACTTGTTAGTAATGGGATTTTATTGGTTTGATGTAATGTAAAAGCGTTACTAATTAGAAGCAAAAAGACAAAAGGGTTAAGCCGTTAAGCTTAACCCTTTGTTTTTATTGGTGCGCCCGGAGCGATTCGAACGCCCGACCCCTTGGTTCGTAGCAAGTTAATCACAAAACGTCGTAAAAACCCACAAGTACTACTTTGGACAAATATGCACTATCTCTCTCATATAATACGATGTATTATAAGGATATTGTTTATTTAACTCACTCCAAAGTCGTCCACTGAAAATTAAATAAAGCCAGAACACAGTGTACCCATTGGTGTACCCACGGAGAATATTGCATGACAAGATACCCAAAATCCGGCAAAGGCGGCAAATGGACAGTTGTTGAATTAAAATCTATACCCGCCTCATGGAAAGGTGATTCTGTATCCGATGGTGGAGGCCTCTCTGGTGAGGTTCGAGTAAGTTTGTCAAATGATGTATCGGTAGCTTTTAGGTACGGATTTAAGCTCAACGGTAAAAAGGCTTGGCATTATTGCGGGACTTTTCCTACGACCGATATCGCTTCTATTAGAGATGTTAGATCTGAGGCTAAAAAACAAATTGCTGAGGGAATAGACCCTCGCGCTAAGAAAAAAGCTGACAAAATTCAAGCACAGGCGACGATTGATGCTGTGTTGGTTATAGACGCTAAAAATAAAGCTGAAAATTTAACAGTAAGAGAACTCTTTGATGCTTGGATAAAAGACGGCGTAAAGCGTAGTGACGAAAATAGCTACATTATTAGGTCTTTTGAAAAACATGCACTTCCAACAATCAGCGCCATTCCGTTGCGAGAATTGTCTGAGCATCATCTTCGGGGTATTTATCGTGATGTTATTAGTGAGGGTAAGCAGGCAACAGCGGTGGAGTTGTCTAAGGATATTAAACAAATGTTAAATTGGGGTGAACAACGTAAGCCTTGGAGGCAACTCCTCATAGACGGTAACCCTGCCAATCTTGTTGAAGTTGGGAAGCTACTTTCCGCGGACTACGTTAAAGAGCGTGATCGTGTTTTAAGTGAGGCTGAGATTACGAAGTTGGCGACTATATTTGAAACTATGACTCAAATTTATTCTGATGTGGAGGTCAAATCTACAGCGGAAAGGCCACTTAAACTCAATGTTCAACTTGCGATGTGGTTGTGTTTAAGCACTTTGTGTCGAATTGGTGAGCTTCTAATGACTGAGTGGAAGCATGTGGATTTTGATAAGCGGACGTGGTTCATTCCAAAAAGCAATACAAAAGGCGAGCGAGGTAAAAAACAAGATCAGATTGTTTATTTATCAGACTTCGCACTTGATAAATTTAAAAAACTTAAAGCATTATCGGGCCAGAATCCGTGGGTTTTCCCCTCCAAAGATAATAAAAGTTATGTGTCTGTGAAGTCTGCTAGCAAGTTAATAGGAGACAGGCAAATCATGTTTAAGCGGAGGAGTAAAAAACTTCAAAACAGAGTGGAGAACAACAGTTTAGTTTTGGGCGATACTGAGTGGACTCCGCATGATCTAAGAAGAACTGGTGCCACGATGATGCAGTCAATAAAAATACCCCGCGATATTATTAACCTCTGCCAAAATCACGTGATTGGCTCGAAGGTTGATCGTCACTATCTACATTACGACTACGCTTCAGAAAAGAAAGATGCTTGGCACAAGTTAGGTGACTTATTACAGAAGATCTTAACGGTCTAGTCTGATTTATTTATTTTTTATGACGCTACTATATTTATATGGAGTTGTATGGCTAAAAATAACCTCCCCTCGAGATTTACTAAAGCAAAAACGATCGACCCTTCAGTCTACAGTGCGAATAGTCTTATTTTAAGAAAAGATTTGGTTAGATTCTTAGCGACAAGAATTAAAGGAAATCTAGATTTAGATACTGTTTTAAAAAGAGTAGGCAAACGCCTAACTTACGGCGTTAATAAAAGTGATCTCGCGGCGCCAGTCGGTGGTAGTTTCATTTTTGGGAGCGCTGTATATTGGGCAAGACAGCAGTGGCCGAACGTTTTTGATGATTGCCCTGTTATCTTTCCAGGAAACTTTTGTAGCATCAGTGTAACTCTGCCGCTTCTTACTACGGGCATTACCGTTACATATCTACCGACAAATACTGAAACGTGTCACAACGAAATAATAAAAATGCAAAACTTGTTTCTTAGTAAAGCTGATAACTGTGCAATATTACAGGCCGAACTTGATCTGCTAAGACCTATTGCAGAAAAGGTTGAGCAAAGGAGGATAAAAAGTTCTCAAAGTGGAAAAATGGGAGGGCGTGGTCAAAGGATCTAAATGCAACAAAGTGAGAGATTTTTTATAAAGCGTTGCTTCACTTTTTTCTCTCTACATAATGGTTATACATGACCAACAACACACAAGGATGTGTAATCATGACCATTAACGAAATACCCTTAAATATTCCCCCTAGTAGCGGCTTGCAGGCACTGCGCCTCAGAAAAGTCCAAGAAAAAACAGGTCTTTGCAAAAGTGCAATATATGCGAAAGCAAAAGTAGGCCAGTTTCCAGCACCAATAAAATTAGGTGGTAGCAGGACATCGGGTTGGTTAGAACACGAGATTGACTTCTGGCTTCAACAACAAGTTGAAGATAGTCGCAAGACTGGGGGCGTGCAATGAAAAACACACCAATACTAGAGGTTTTGGAAGACTCCGTCAGCAATACTGCAACCGTTAAGCTCGAAGGCAATATACGTTTAACAAAATGGACTGCATCAAGCCCTGTAACCAAGCAGCTTGCGCTCGAGTCAGACGGTAGCGTTAAGAAAACTTCAACCGCAGCCCAGTTAAGTTCTGGTTCCGTTGAACAATTAGACTGCGCACCAAAAGATCTACTTAATCTACTTAAAAACATCGGCCTACACGACTGTTTAAGTTACGGCGTGCCCCGCGATAACCACATATCCAGAGTCTTATCACGCAAGCGCTATGATGCTTCTGCTGAACAAGGAAATGCTATGACGCGCACGGTAGATTGCATGGCATGGCCTGACGGACCCGCTGTATTTATGATTGACTATGATCCACCTACAGTAGGCAAAGCGTTTACAAAAGATGAGTTTTTATCTGCGATTTATTCCATTATTCAAGACCTTGAAGATTGCGCGCACATATGGGGCGTATCTACATCATCTTGCCTGTACGACAGTACAAACAATACAGAGATTAGAGGGATACAAGGCCAACGGCTGTATATCATCGTTAATCACGGGGTTGATATACCGCGCGCTGGCAGAGTTTTATTCAAGCGCTTTTGGTTGAATGGGCACGGCAGTATAAAGATTTCACGCGCCGGGTCACTTTTACTACGTAGCCCTGCGGATGACAGCGTTTGGCAGACCAATCGTATTGATTACTGCGCACCGCCTATATGTGAAGCGCCATTAGTATCGCGCAAGCCTGAGCCTTTGCTATTGGGGGATCAGTGCATGGTGCTTAACACCAGCATAGCACTACCAGAGCTCACTGATGCTGAAGAAAATCAATATCTTAAACTTGTTGCAAAGGCCAAAGTAGAAAAAGATACTGAGGCCGCGTCAGTTCGAGTTGCCTACATAAAATCACGAGTTTCACAACTTGTGAATAGTGGCATAAGTCAGGAGGTTGCTGAGCGCACAATTCGCCACGCAATGGATGGGAAAGTACTGCTAGGTGATTTTCAGCTGGTATGCAGTGATGGTACCTTAGTAACGGTGGCAGAAGTGCTCGCAGACCCCGCGAAATGGAACGGTAAGCACTTTTCTGATCCGCTTGAGCCTGATTATCACGATGACAATCGCGTAGCTTGCGCACGCCTACTAGGTGTGGCGCGTCCTTATATTGCCAGCTATGCGCACGGTGGCCAACGTTATTTTCTAGCTCGCCACTTGCATACTGTGCGCATGGCTAAAGGTGAGCGCGGTACTTATATTCCACAGATTGTTTCAGCTTTAACGGATTGCGGTGCAATCTATGCGCGCGGTAAAACGTTGAGCACGATACAAGATATGGGTAAATTATCTGCTCTCAATGAGTATGGAATACTAGCGTGTATCGACCAAAATGTTCGCGTTGAGGAATTCAAGCAGCAAATCTGGCAAGCAGCTGATATAAAAATAGAGCATGCAAAAATCATTCAAAATGTGCATGTAAGTAGCTTTCCACAACTTAAAGCGACGTTAACTGCACCTAGTATGTGCCCATCTACCGGTGAGATTCTTTCAGCACCGGGATACGATAAGCAGCGTGGCATTTTCATTACCAATGAAGAGCGCTTTCAAGCTGTAATATTAAACCCTACGGTCGATGATGTTCGTCAATCACTTAAGGCACTTTGGTACGTGGTGCGCTCATTTCCATTTGCCACCAAACTAGACCAGACCGTCATGCTAGCAGCGATGCTCACAGCAGTGATTCGAAAGATAATCCCGACTGCACCGGGCTTTGGCTTTGATTCGCCGACACAAGGTTCTGGGAAAACACTACTAGCCAAACTAATTTCTGCGCTAGCTGGCGAGACCCCTACGATTTCTCCGCAACCAGATGCAAAATCCGATGATGAGATGCGTAAGCGCTTATTTTCCTGCCTTCGTGAAGGCCATGCAGTGATCGTTATTGACAATATTGTTGGCGCTTTTGATTCACCTGCACTTGCTTCTATGTTAACCAGCGAGCAATACAGTGATCGGGTACTTGGTAAATCAAAGACTGAGACAGTATCTAGTAATTCTATGGTGATATTGTCAGGTAACAATCTTACCCTTAATGGCGATTTACCACGGCGCATCATGGCGTGTCGAATTGATCCGAAAGACGAAGCGCCGCATCAACGCAGCTTTGAGTTTGACCCAGTGCAGGTGGTGACTGAATATCGCCAAGAGCTAGTTGCCTCGGCGTTGACGCTAATTCGAGCTTATAAATCATCTACACACGCGCAACGTTGTGGTGCAGGGAGATTGGCAAGTTTCGAAGACTGGGATGATATTGTGCGCCAACCAATCTGCTGGCTCGCTCAACAACAGCAGGGCAAGCTTATTCCTATCGGTGAGACGGCTAACGGTGATTACTTTCCAGAGCTTGTTGACCCCATGGAGGCCGTGAACGATGCTGTAAAGAACGACCCATTCCGCGAACGACATGGCCACTTGCTTAAATCTATTGCGATCAAAAACGGGGCTGGTAATGGTCACGGCAATATATTCAGCACTCGGCAGTTAGTTAAAGACGCTGTACCGGATAGCCACAACTTCGGTGTCGGTCCTGATTTTGGCACTGACGAAGATCGTGAAGCATTAAGTTATTTGTTGGTAGAAGTTGCAGGTGATCCTATTAGGCACGTGGTTAACGCTCGCTCTTTAGGTGGCTATCTGGCTAAGCATCAAGATCGGATTGTTGATGGATTATGCCTTCGCAAAGGACCAGACAAACAAAATGTCGCCACTTGGTGGATCGAAGATGTTGCTGGGGGGTTAAGTGGGTTTGGTGGGTTAAATAATGGTCAATATGAAATAAATTCTACTCAGCATACTAGAGAGCAATCTGCTGAGTTTAAACCCACCAAACCCACGATCCCCATAAAAAAAGTATTGGCACGGATACCACACGCATCTATACCTAACTGTGACACTGCTATCAACAATAAATTAGGAGTTCATCATGCTTGATAAAATAAGAGAAATTGCATTAGAAAAATTTACGGCTATGGTTGAATGCTCTGGCTACAAACATAAATTAGACTTTGAAATGGTCGCCTATATAAAAGTAGGGAGAAAATCAAAGCCGCTATATATTCTTGGCAATATACTGGCGGACGGTTGTTTTGGTAGATGTATTGCCGTTTTGAATCCGACTCGAGATTTATTGCAAGGGCTGACCCCAACCGTATATGGCGTCTTCTTCCCTGATGGATTTCTTGTAGGCAGATGTGATGCTGCACTAAATATGTTAGTTACTCAAATTGGTGAGGTTAAAGTTAAGTGCGAGGTTAAATACTTATCTGAACAAGTTCGGCCTGTTGAATCTGAGCTCGCCAATTGGGTTGGCAATTTAGGTTAGTAAATATCCTACGATTTAATGGTCTGCCAGTGATATTTATAACAGAACTATAGTGTTACACCTCGGCAGCCAAGACCTAATGGCCTTGGCTGAATTAACATCACGCAGTCACTGTTACCCTCACCTCCTCCCGCATCTTGCCACGGTACACATTCAAGTCCACACCCTGCAGTGCAGGCACGTTTTTGTAGTCCACGTTACCAATCTTCCAGTACCGAGTTACCGATACACCATACCCCGTTTCGCGGTTGTGAGAAGTTAGTGCTATGAGCTTAGCCTTAGCTGCGTCTGCTTTAGCTTGCACCTCATCGCACGTAGCCTTACAGCTTAGATATTCAGTTGCAGCTTGCTGCCATACCACATCACTGCGTGTTAGCGTATCTTGGTCGGTGAGTGGTGGTGGCGTATCGTTATCTAGGTAAGGTTGAAAAGCATCCCACGCTGTCTTGATCTGCTCGAAGGCATCTGCATCTGGTTCAACGATAATGCCTATTCCCTCAGCGCCATCATAGACCCACAAATAAGCGTGCTTAGCCTTACTCACCATGAGCTGATGCTGGACCTGTAGCATATAGTGCGCAGGCACGCTGCCGGTATGCACCGTCTGCCAAAGCTCACTGGTCTGGCCTCGATATGGACACTTAATCTCAACGACGGTATCACCTGCGAGTGTGATACCGTCTAAGCTGGCTGAGTAGTCCCCATCCACCATCACTAGTGGTTGCATAATTAGGCCAGACTCTTGCTCAAACGCCGCTCGCGCGGCGGGTTCTGTCGCTGTACCGTGACGCATGGCGTCCGTTTCAATGGTTACTTTATGCCCCGTTTTGACGAGCCATAGCTCGTAAGGCGTCATCCAAGGTGAAACTCCCATGACTGCTGCGGTCTCACTAGCGTTGCGGTACAACTTACGATGCTCATGCCATTCGGCACTGCCTTGTACTAATTTATATAGTGTGTTCATTTTATGCTGCCTCCTGTTTATGTGATTCAAGTGTTTTAATGACACGGTTAACTTCTGACTTCGGTATGCTTTCTAAATCGAATAATCCTAGAAAGCTGAGTAACTGCTCCTCGTTGGTATGGGTTTCAGCAATCAGCTTTTTGATATAGCGCAGTTGGTTTGCTGTGAGAAGCTCAGCGTTGTTCTGACGTTGCTGCTCTAATGCCTCACGTACTTTGCCGAATGGCGCAGGTTGCAACCCCGACACAGGTCGTATCGGGTGAGTTGTGTCGCTTTCTATATGCGGCAAATCTTCTCCAGCATATACGCTAAGCCCTAAACCATGTAATGCGATGGCCTTGACGAGGCAACGTTGAATGCTGGTGTTTATATCAAAGGCACTAGGTGCCAGTATGGGTCGATTCTTACTATCCAGCACAGGGTGGATTTGTGACAGTGTCACGCCTCTAACGGTGACGGCCACTTCTACGAAGGTGCCGTAGTCTGTTGGTAGAAACGGTAAACCGTTAAAGCGTTGAATGACCCATGTCGCGGTCTCATCAAACATGCGAAGTTGTTGTACTGCATACGGCCAGCTTAAATAATTAAACTGACCTTTCTTCTCTAGATGTTCGCTCACATTGATGCTCGCTAACTCTGTGAAGTAGTTTTGTTGTGGAGTATTTGTCATGATATTTCCTTTGATTAATTGATATTGATAAGTTAGATACAACAACGCCCGACTGGGTGAACCATATCGGGCGCTATCTGTTTTTGTTACTACCGGTATTTACTGCCACTTACAGTTAATTAGGCTGCGAGTGTTAATGCTTCATCAAGTGCTTTTTGCTTTATAGCTGCTCCAGCCCCGAACCACGCTGAGTCCAGACGATTGTCTGAGGACCTAGCGCGTCGTTCGTGGTCTACGTACTGCGTGACCGAATTGACTAATCCCCAAGCTGTGTCATTGGCTGAGGCCATGGTGGAACCCATGCCGCTACCGATATATAAATCGAATACATGGTTCAGTACCTTTAGATTAGGCTGTTGATGAAAGCTCAGCGCTGGATCACCTAACACCTCGATCAAATAACGACGAGCTTCAAACGTGTGAACTGGTCGATCCGCTAGGCTACGTATGCTAGTGATGAACTGTTCCCAGTGACCAGCACCTATGCCAAGTTGTTGTTTGACTTTATCAGCATCAAACTTGGTTGAGTGAGGCACCTTGATCGCGCCTGTGCTATCGCTAGTCGCCATTTGTAAGGTGTTATTGCATACCACTCTTACTGAGGTGAATTGAGCTGTAGTCGCTAGACTTCCGTCGCACGCAGTAGCGAGCAGCAGGTAGCCTTTTACTAAGTCACCGCCTCTAAGCAATATCTCTTCACCTGTTCTGGCTAGTGCCCACAACTTTTTACCGCCTTTGAGCACACCTGCGGTCTCAAGCTCGAAGCCGCCTAGATCTACTAGATCTCGGTAGAACTCGAGTACTTCTCGCGGTTGCACTTCTTGATATCTGTTAGAGACTACTGAGAGTGCATCCCCGGTATCTGACCTGAATAGGACCTTAGCGTCTGCATAGACTTCAGCGCTGTGCGCGGTGAGGTAATGCACGGGAGATGATTGAATCTCCCAAGCCATACCAGCTTCGCGTAGCCAGACTTCGAGCGGTTGCTTGTCACTGAGTGGATTACCAAGGCCATGCCATGGTGTTTGACCTTTATATGCCATTGTTTCGACTTGATGTGCCATTTTGTATTACTCCTATTTATTAAGTTTTACTGCGTATAGATGTGACAAAGCCCCGCTTGTTGAACAAGACGGGGCTTCTGTTTTGTGTTGCTAGTTTAGGTCACGCTATTTGAGCCTCTTCATATAAATATGCAGCAGTACTCGGACGATAGACCGTCCTGCTTCTGCTGATGCAGCAAGTAGCGCAACCTGCACTAGTGGTTTCTGCCTATTTAGATTTTTAGACAGATGACGCCGGGGTAGTACATGTCCCCGTCGATGTGACCTACTAGTTTTTTCATTGCCGAGGTTGCCATGCTCATCAATAGACCTGCTATGGTTGCAGCCATTATGCCTTCGTAGCTGCCCCAGTGAATTGCTAGTGTGATTGCTGACACGGTAATATCTACTGCGACTTCGTGCTTCAGTGCCTTTAGCATGGTCCTGCGCGGCAGTTTTGCTAGTAGTAGAGTTACCCCTAGAAACACGGTTAATCCTGTTAGTAACATGATTAACCTCCGTTATGGCTTTGGGCTGGATTCAGCCCAAGCTTCGACGATGTCGCTAGTGGCTTGCTGAAGCACGCCAGGTATCTTTGAAGCCTGCGCGCTAGAGGCACGCAGGAACTTGAACGTAGCGAGTGCTACAGATTTAACAGCGCTACCAGAATTGGTAGTTGGTGCTGTTTTATTGAGAGGTATTCCTTGCTTATATTGTTTCATGATGATTCTCCTAATAGTCAAACGAAAACAGCAGCCAAATGGCTGCTGCGTGATACTGTCCTGTAGGCTAGGTAAGCCTGCAAAACAGATTGGAAACGACGCGCTACGCGCGACGTGAATTTAGTTTAGTTGTGGGATGCGTGGGTCCCCCTGACGCTTTTTACAAAGCGAATCCGAAGTGGGGTACGGCTTTTGTAGAACGGGGGATGGGGTGCGACGCGACTTCGTTTAACGAGTTTTGCAAAAAAAAATTTAAAAATTTTTGAAAGGTTTTTAGATAGGGGTTTTGCGCACGAACCTTAAGCAGGGGATTGGTTTATGGGTTGTTAGACTGGAACCGCCCCGAAGCGCCTATTCTCAACAACAGACTTGAGGTAGTTTCATTTCACTAACGATTGTTTGATTGTAGCTTTTCTCTAGTTGATATCTCTCGTCTCCGATAAGGCATCCGCGAAAAACCAGCTTTATATCAACATGCTTGAAGTCTTCTTTCATTCTCGTTGAATCAACATACCCATACACATATAACTTAGGATGATTTGTATACAGGTCATATTTCGCAAGAAAATATCCCTCAGCAGTATTTGTTATAGAGGCTCCATTGATAAGCAATAGAATTGCTGTTAATAGTAAGGCGATAAATAGCCACTTACTTAGAATTGATTTATTAATAAGCAAAGTTTTCAAATCTTGTATGTTCGCCTAAAAATGTTAGACGTACAGTCCCAATCGGACCATTTCGTTGTTTCGATATAATGATTTCAGCAGTACCTTTCTGGTCAGTGTCTTTGTTGTAAACCTCATCTCTATAGATAAATAAAATTAAGTCTGCGTCTTGTTCAATGGCACCAGATTCCCTTAGGTCAGACATTACTGGTCTTTTATCTTGGCGTTGTTCAACGCTTCGGTTAAGTTGTGAAAGTGCAACCACTGGTACATTCAATTCTTTTGCTAATGATTTAAGTGAACGAGATATCTGAGAGATTTCAGTGGCTCTGTTCTCGTTAGCTTTGTCTGAGGTGCCCGACATCAATTGAATATAATCAATCACTATTAAACCCAGTTGGCCAGATTGTCTTTGTAGTCTTCTAGCACGTGCGCGTAGCTCAAAAGAGGTAAGACCAGCTCCATCATCAATGTATATAGGCGCATCATTAAGTTTACTTACGGCCGCCGTTAAACGCTCCCAATCATCATCCTCTAGACTACCATTTCTCATGCGCTGTTGATTTAGTCTACCAATGGAACCAATCATCCTAGTAACAAGCTGCGCCGATCCCATTTCCATTGAAAAAATAGCGATGGGTAATTTACTGTTTAAGGCAATATTTTCTGCAATATTGATTGAAAATGCAGTTTTACCCATAGAAGGGCGGCCAGCTACTATAATCAAATCGCCAGGTTGAAAGCCGGAAGTATAGGTGTCTAAATCTTCAAAGCCTGTAGAGATTCCAGTAACGCCGTTTTTGTTTTCAAGTTGGTACAACTCATCAATACGGTTAATTACAGTAGGCAAGATGTCCTGAACGCTAGAAAACCCTTGAGCAGAACGATTGCCACTTTCAGCAATTTTTAAGATTTTCGATTCAGCTTCATCTAAAAGATTTTTTGCATCACGCCCTTGAGGATTGAATGCGCTATCAGTAATACCTGTGCTCACCTCAATGAGTTGACGAACTACAGCACGCTCTCTGACAATTTCCGCATATCGTCTAATGTTGGCTGATGATGGTGTGTTATGCGCTAAGGCTCCTAAATAGGCAAGTCCACCTATGCCAGATAGCTCTGATGTGTTTTCTAAAGATTCAGCAACCGTAACGATGTCAGCAGGACTATTGTTGTTAATTAAGTTGGTGATATGTTGATAAATTAAACGGTGATCGTGTCTGTAAAAGTCTGAGGCATTAAGCACGTCAGCCACTCTGTCTAGAGCAGTATTTTCAATGAGTAGCCCGCCAAGGACTGACTGTTCTGATTCTAATGAATGGGGTGGTACTTTAAGAGAGTTATAGGACTCGTCAAACATGGAATGCCTTCTAGAGGAAAGGATAAAATTTAAACTAAGTTTAATGAATCTAGTGGGTCACTGGATGAGCTACTGAATGAACTATCATGAACTTACTTGATATTTATATTTACTGATTTAAATGATCCTAAACAAAGAAAACGTAACATCCATCCGAACCCGACTTGGCGAAGATGTGGTGATTAATTACTTGCCAAATTGCAGCATTAAGACCTTGGTAGAGGAGGGGTTGATAGATACCATCATCGTTGATTCAGAAGATGGATTCTCACATTTAGGCATGATGAGGTCATTTCTTTCGGCAGAATTAGGTTTGCTTGATAGGAATGTTGTTAAATGGTTCTTGGGTGGATGTTCGGATGAATTGGAACTCAATATATCAAGCTTAGCTGATTGGAACAGAAGCAACCCAGACATCATCTTGATTGCAATACCTGCCATGATTGATGACAGTCGATTGCGAGGTATAGTCATCTCACCCTATGAAGGTTCTCGTAGTTATGCAAAATATGCGACACCAGAATACGGCAAGCCATATCGAGATTATTTTTACAATGTTACTTATGAAGCAATTGCTCATGCTAAAAATGCTTGGGGTGCTAAAAATATAGGGTTAATGCATATGGCTAGAATGAGAACTCATTTGGATGTCACAACCTGTCAGATAGAGGCGATATGCCATTTCTGTGATGAGCATAAAGGGATTGAAAGCTTCACCTTTACCGATATTTTTGATCCGAATAAGCCGATTGAGATTGCTAAAACTTTTAACGTCTTAAAGGATAGGGGTGCTCACCGTCACATCCGATTAAAAAAAGAAGTAAAGTTTGGATGTGAATTTATAAGGATGGAATGGTGATTGGTTTAGGTGAATAGCATTAAATAGCTAATTATTGGCTAGTAACGCAAATCAGTCTTGCTGACAGAAATTCTGATTGTTTAATGCTGATTCACCCCTCCAGCGATAGGCGGTTAACTTGCCATTCTTAGCCACACTATAATCCACGCAAGCGATATTATTACTCAGGGCTATGGGTTCGCCTTTCATCCAATAGTGGCCGAAAAATACAGGCTTCCCCCTATATTGTGGGGTATTTGATTCATAAGGGATGTATGGAATCTTATCCAGAACTAGTGGTTCAGCTAAGGCAACCTCTCTAATGGTTGTGGCATTTATTTTCCACCATTTAACCCTTACGTTACTTCGCTCTTGTCCCTCTGCATCTTTAAAAGTTATACCCTTAGGTAATGGTCTTTCAATACCTTTTAGTATGGTTTCAACTGCACTAAACATAGTCATGCTGCCATCTTCAACAATTGGTTTTTTGGTTGCCTTTTCAAGTTGCTCTATTGATAGACATTGTTTAGAGTCTAGTTGACCATTTAAAAAATCAATAGAAGCCTGATCCCAGCATGCGTGAACCGCACGAAACCCTGGTAAATCGAGCCATAAAGGTAAAGTTATAAACCAATCTAAGGTTTCTTTGTGTAGGTCATTATTAGGCCCTATCTCATTTAAAAATTGCTCGTGTTGGTCGTTGTTATGTTTTTTATGCGACCTCAAATGCTCACCGTTTGAATCCTTGTAATACCAAGCAAGGGCATTTAGCTCGTGGTTTCCCATAATGGCTAGGGCATAGCCAGAATCAACCATACTTTTAACAATACTCACCGTCTCAAGTTGATTAGGTCCGCGATCTATAAAGTCACCAATAAAAATAGCAATATTTTTTGGGTGCTTGTATGCGCCATTGACGATGCTATAACCCATTTTCTTTAATAGTGATTTTAAGGCTTCCGCGTGACCGTGAAGATCCCCAAAAATGTCGTAACTCATATTTCATCCTTATTTAATTTTTTGGTTAAGTTTTATTTTTCTGACTAAAGAAGTTAATCGTATAAAACCAGTACCACTTAAGTTGAATTCATGTAGATTATGTAATATTTGTTCTGGGAGGACAATAATCCCCATCAATTCTAGATAATTATTTAATTGCGCCTCAGCCTCGTTCGCATGACGCCATCTAGCAAAAAAACTACGATTGATTTCTGGGTGCTGATTAAAGTGATAATGAATATAAGCCAGCCTCAGTTGCTCGTATTCAATATGCGTCAGTTTGGCGCGCTTTCTTGATTGGGCTAATTTTAGGTACTGCAAACAAGCCGGACTACGCACAACCTCAGAGTTATTTGTGTTTACTTGCGTTAATTTTTTCATCATTCACTCCTTAAGAAGCGGTTCGTTTAGCCTTTGTTTTGAGTCGAGGCAAGTAAACCTAAATTTCGACTTTAACTATTATATGATTATTTTACTGTATGCGCTGACCCGCATGAAAAGCCCAATGCATTTAATTAACTGTTAACGGCGACTTTTATTATATTCGCGAATGAGCTCGCTGGGTGAGCCTGACGAAAGTCACAAAAGTTATAGTTTAATAGTGCAAAGAGATACACTATGCCTGATGTAATTATTTAATTTAGAAATAGAATATATGGAATTCAAAAGTCAATTAGACCAAGCCTTGCTGTCTGCTTACGAAATAACAAATTTTCACGTAAAGGCTGATCCAGCTTTCATTTTAAACGTCAGTAAATCAAGCGAAGAACTTAAGCTGCTTTTTAAGAGAAATAGAGTTGCTAGTGCTGCTATCATCACAGCTTGGAATCCTTACAGTAAGTCTCTTTCCAGTGAAGAAAACCAACTGAGAAATGAACAGCTAAAAAATGAATTAACTTTACGTAGTTTTAAGGTAATAGATGGATTTGGGCAAGACCCTTTATTGCAGTGGGTTGGCGAAGACAGTTTTTTGGTGCTGGGGATTAGTCTAGAATCTTCTAAAAAACTAGGTACTCAATTCGAGCAGAACGCTCTTATTTGGTCAGATAAAGATGCTATCCCCAAGTTGATTCTGTTAAAGTAATTTTGTTGTCGTTTAAATGGTGTGAGCTATGAATCTTTGGGTGAGGCACAATTCCTCATTAAAAAGGGTCATGTCAGCTCAACTTGACAAAGTAATGATGATTTACTATAGTAATCACATCGCCGATTTGAATCTGATTGCAGGGCGATTAATAAATACTAGCTAAATTCGGTGACTAACCCGTTCTTAGCTTAAGCTGAAACGGGTTTTTTGTTTTTGTACGACTGGCGGTCGCTAATCGCTGAGGGGATTTATGCCCAATTGCTGCCCTCGACATTTTGTCAAAACAGCTAAACTAGGAGAAACACATGACTGCAAACATTCTTAAATTGCTTCCTGATGAAGAAGTGCGCATCCTGCACAATTACATTAGGGGCGTAACTGACGTAAGTCTAGAAGAAGTATACGACACGTTAAGGGTGCCTACAGAGATAGAAATTACCCGCAATGAAGTTGCTGTAGCTCAAATTCTTTTGAACCCAATTCAAGACAATCTTCCTAACTGGGGGTTCACCAATGACGACGGTGATTTAGAGGTTGGCCGATTATCTAAGCCTCGATTACCTGACGCAAGGCTTAATTTCAATCCGCAACATGTCTGCACAATCAACTGGGCAGATTCTGGGCCAGGCTTTAGTTGGCCAGAAGCTTATTACATCACTTATTTACCAAGTTTTAATTGTCATGTTGTGACGGCAAGTCGCGACAGTAAAGATGCATATGGTTGTACAGATCATGCCATTGGTTTTATTGAAGGTGCCATTGAATCGATTCAAGCTGCCAAGCAAATAATCATTAAGTCTTGGGTAAGTCAGAGGAACACGTTTGACCAAGAGCGTTGGGCATATTTATTCAACGAAGGCCTAATTGACAACGCTACAGCAAATGCCTGGGCTGACGAGGTATGGTCGGAAGAAGTTTTTGATGATGTTGATGCAGAGGAGAGTGTTCATGAATAACATTAATCGTGAAAGAGATGAAGCCCCCTCAAGTGTATGCTTCCATTCGCTTGCTGCAAACGAGGTGAGCACGTCAGAAGTTAGGTATGCATACTTACCTCCAGTGATTCAAACATTAGTAGATGACTACTTAGATTCCTTGTAATAGGCTAACTGGTTTCAGCACGACTTGACCAGTCGGCATTGGCAAAACGGTCGGAGATTTTGATCCATATTGCGAGCTCCGCCACTTCGGCAAATATCGCTAAAAAGGAGAACTTAAATGAATAGTATTCCCGTGTTTTATTCCCCCAAACTTGTGGCTATTAACTATAGCGCTAGCCCAAGTGCAGGCAAGCCAGAACTAGCCGTTAAGTCTTGGCAAGCGCTTGGTATACCGCTCGACATTCGTGAACCTATTCCAGTTACGGTAGATGAGCTGAGCTTGGCGCATGACAGGACTTTCGTAGAGAAGGTGCTAGCGTGTCGCACCAACAATGGCTTTGGCAACAAGCTACCTTCCATTGCAGACTCTCTGCCTTATACCTGTGGTGCGATTGTCAGTGCGGCACGCGAAGCACTCCGCAACGGCCAAGTCGCTGTTGCCCCCGTGTCAGGCTTTCATCACGCTAGCTACAAGCAAGCTAGTGGATTCTGTACCTTCAATGGTCTAGTTGTTGCTGCCCAAGTATTAAAGAAAGAAGGCTTGGTTAAAAAGGTCGGCATCTTAGATTTCGATGAGCATTATGGTGATGGCACTGCAAGCATCATCTCAACGCTCAATCTAGGGGATTGGCTGAGTCAATTCAGTGCTGGTAAAGACTACAGGGAAGCATCACAAGCAAAAAAGTTTCTGCAACGCATTCCTGAGTTGGTCGCTAGATTTTCTGACTGTGGTCTCATTCTGTACCAAGCAGGGGCAGACCCTCATGTAGCAGACCCGTTAGGCGGGTGGCTCACCACAGTTCAACTCGCTGAGCGAGATCATCTTGTGTTTGAGTCGGCTAAAGCTTTAGGTATCCCAATTGCTTGGGATTTAGCTGGTGGTTACCAGTATGACTTCCGTGCTGTTTTAGATATCCACGACAACACCCTACGCACGTGCTGGGATGTTTATGGCGATAACAAAGGATATGGCCATGACCAATAACTATTTTAGCGCTGCTTTTCGCCGATGCATTGATCGCCTACTAATAATAGTAGATGACGATCCAGACTTCCCATCACCAGATAAGTTGGCCTTGATTAAGCAGACACAAGCTAAGGATGAAAAACCTGATTTACGCTATAGACGATTGCTACTTGAGCTTAAAGAAAGTGAGCAATTGGTGCACAAGATTCCCAACCCCACACTTCTGCGTGCTGCTATTCGCATACAAAGTGACTTTCCTGAGGATTTTATTGGGGATGACGTTAAGCGCATTGAAGAAAAGCTTAGAACTGGGCGTGCGTCGCTACGCACCAAGTACTGGAAGCAGATTATTGAGGCTGCAATGGCAAATGACTTAGGTCGTGGTGGACCCCTGCCCAATCATGGAGTTGCGCCTTGGGGGATGAACCCACTGGCGAATGCCATAGCGAAGGGGGCTCAGTTGGTTGTTTCTGTACAGCCTGAACCTGAGTTAGCCTTTCCAAAAAAAGACGAGTCTAAGACTAAACCTGGTTCGCTGAGCGCAATTCAACTAACGCTGATCTGGGTCGCTGTTATTTTGTGCGTGCGTGCCATTAAGCACTTTATCGAATAATTAAGGATGAAATCATGACAATAAATAAAAAAATACAAACACAAGCAGAAATACAGTGGCGTAAAGAGCGCCAAGACGAGCGCTGGGAGAAACGAGTTGAGTACCTTGAACGGCAGTTTAGTCGGGTGACAACTATCCTCCCAAGGCAAATAGCTTATCTTAATAGTGTTGCATTAAATAAGTAAGATTAACGCCAATTTATTGGTATTGGTATTGGTATTGCGTATGGTGATAGGGGGTCGGCTAGATCTATTCCAGCTTCAACCGCATTACTTAATCTACATCACTCGTCATTTTGGAAGAGTTATAAAAACTGATTAAGCTCACTCGGTGAGCCCAAATAATTCCATAATATTTGTAGTTGAAAACTGAAAAGAGACACACCATGGCCATTGTTATTTTTAATGATACCGATATCGACAATCTAGTCTGGAATGCTATAGCGCTGAGTGATTGCAGTAAGGATTACGAAGCCTATATAGAGTTGTTTACCAAGGGTATTCATGTGGGTGAGGCTTGCACTCACATCGAACGATTATTGCATGAGCATCAGGATGCCCCCGCATATTTTGCTGATGCATTTGCTGAACTGGCAAAACTTGCACATGACGGTGACAAAGCCGCCCAATTTTATTTAGCAAAATGCCATAAATCGGGGCTAGGTACCGAAATAAATCATGAGGCAGCTCACAAGCAATATACCTTGGCAGGATTGCAAGGTGAGTTGAGGGCTTGGGCCAACATAGCCGGCGATTACTACTGTGGCGTCGGCGTTGAGCATAGCTATACAAAAGCTCTTGAGTATTATCAAAAGGCTTATGAAATTGCCCACGAAAGCTTGGTGGTACGTTACATCTCTAGAATATATATCAATGGCTATGGTGTAGAGAAAGATGTCGCTAAAGGCATTGAGTTAATGATGAAAGAAATCGAGCTCGGTGATAGCGATGTGTTGGCCCTGTTGGGAAATATGCAATATGTAGGCGATGGCATCCCTAAAAATGAGCAAGAAGGACTCAATAATATCCGTAAAGCAGCGGAAGCTGGCGATGAATATGCACAGTATTTAATGGGTAATAGCTATGACTATGGCCGAGGGGTTGAGATTGATTTCACAAAAGCGGCGTATTGGTATCAACTATCGGCTAACCAGAACTTTGCAGCAGCTCAAGCTGGCCTAGGCACACTTTACCTTAGGGGGGAGGGCGTAGTTAAAAATGGCGCTGAAGGCATAAAATGGCTTAAGTTAGCAGCGTGCCGAGGTGATGGATATGCCGCCTACAAAGTTGGTCTCACTTTTCTTAATGGCATAGACACTATTCCTAATGCTACAGAAGCCGTGCGTTGGTTTAAGTTTGCGGTGGACCGAGGTGATATGGCAGCCGTGCTTGATCTCGCGAGATTATACGATTCTGGAACGGGCACAACCGAGGATCAAGCAAAAGCTAACCAACTATTTTTAAAAGCAGCCAAGCATGGTAATCGATCGGCCCAATTTTCTATTGGCCTTCGCTATTGGATAGGTGATCACATAGAAAAAGACCTTGACCAGGCTTTCAAATGGTTCTCGATATCGGCATTACAAGGATATTCACGGGCACAAGTGGCTGTGGGTGATTTTTATGCGAGTGGACTTGCTTGCCCCAAAGATGGCAATAAGGCGCTTGAGTGTTTTCGTCGCGCGGCAGAACAAGGGGACCCTATGGGCATGGATAAATTGGGTTATGCCTATCTCTTTGGCCGTAATGTAGAAGTAGATTATGCAGAGGCTGTTTCATGGTTGGTGAAAGCGGCTGATTTAGGTTCCGCAAATGCGAGTTTTTACATTGGTGAAATGCTAAGACGCGGTTTAGGCGTTGAGTGTAACCCAGGCAGAGCGTCTGAGTGGATGTTGAG
Organism: uncultured Pseudomonadota bacterium; assembly: GCA_903833595.1. Lineage (GTDB taxonomy): Bacteria > Pseudomonadota > Gammaproteobacteria > Burkholderiales > Methylophilaceae > Methylotenera. The sequence continues at coordinate 42,522 of CAILFU010000147.1, read as the reverse complement.
TGCTGCTCAAAATGATTATGCGCCAGCTCAATACGTCCTAGGTAAAATGTATGCCGAAGGTGAAGGTTTAGCAGTAAACCGTGAAGAGGCGATTAACTGGATGACCAAGGCCGTAGAGTCAGGTGATGAAGATGCTAAGAAGTGGTTGGAGGAGCATGTGAATCAATTACCAGCGTAGTCTGTGATGTATCAAAACCATTAATCGATATAATATTAGGTATATCTTGCCGAATGACTAAGGAATAGAAGCTTATGCAGAAATCCAATGACGGACTCCTTTACTCGGCGAGTGATTTAGGTGACTTTTTGTTGTGTAAGCATTTAATCAACCTTAAGCGGATTGACTTAGATACACCCTTACAAAAAGACGAGGCTGACGAGCAAACTAAGCTACTACAAGACAAAGGCTTTGAACATGAAGCTTCATATCTTGAAACTTTACGCGCTCAAGGTAAAAGTATTGCTAGTATAGATGTTAAAAATCTGAAGAGAACTGAGCAGGTCGAAGCCTCAATAGAAGCGATGTATCAAGGGGATGATGTCATCTACCAAGCCGCACTGTTGCAGTTACCTTTTTACGGAATATCAGATTTTCTTTCTAAAGTCCCAGTCCCTTCAAAGCTAGGTAGTTGGAGCTATGAAGTGGCTGACACCAAGTTATCTACACACCCTAAAGCCCGACACTTGATGCAGGTAGGGCTGTATTCATCCATGCTCGCTGAGGTACAAGGGATAATGCCTAGTATGACTCATTTGGTAATGGGTAATCACGCGACTGAGTCATTTAGACTCGCGGATTATTTGCATTATGTGAACCACGCCAAACAACGCTTTTTAAACTATGCACCACAAAAGCAAGCGAGCTATCCTGAGAAATGCTCACACTGTGACCTTTGCCAATTTCGCACCTTGTGCGACACGCAATGGGAAGCTGATGATCATCTCAATCGGGTAGCTAATATCCGAAAAAACGATATAAAGCGACTAAAGGCTAGTGGGATAACAACCCTCACTCAGCTGGCTGAATTAGGTGACCCCGCCACAAATCCTATCGCTAAACTTGGCACACAAGAAACGCTCTGGCGGCAAGCTTGGTTGCAGCTTAAAAAACGCTTAGAGGGCGAGGATATTGTTCAGCTTAAAGATCTCCAGGAGGAGAAGCGCCTTGGATTTCATCGGTTACCCAAGCCAAACGAAGGTGACCTTTATTTTGATATGGAAGGCAACCCGATGGAAGAGGGTGGGCTTGAATATCTTTTCGGGGTAAGTTACTTAGATGGTGGGGAGTTAGTATTCAAACCATTCTGGGCACATACGCGTCAAGAAGAGAAAAAAGCCTTTGAGGACTTTATCGACTTTGTATCAGGCCGTATTGCCCTATATCCTGACTTGCATATCTATCATTATGCTGATTACGAACGTCGTGCATTGCAAAGCCTAATGGGCTTGCATGGTACGCGCGAGGCTCAAGTGGACAACTTACTCAGGTCGCAAAAGCTGGTGGACCTATTCGCTGTCGTACGCCATGCCATACTTACATCTGAACCTCGCTACTCCATCAAGAATTTAGAAACCTTTTACATGAAGGGTGAGCGCTCAGCTGATGTTAAAAATGCGGGGGCCAGTATTATTTACTATGAGGCCTGGAAGAAAACACAAGATCCCAATACCTTAGAGCAAATACGCCAATACAATGAAGAAGATTGCCGATCAACCAAATTACTTCATGACTGGCTTTTAGATTTACGAGCTAAGGATATGCCTTGGTATGACCCGAACTTTGAACAGGTAGAAGAAGTTGATTTGGAGAAGAAAGCAAAAATCGCTGAAATAGAAGCCGCCCGTGAGCGTTACCGTTTAGCCTTAGTGCAGCCGTTGCCAGAAGATTTTGCACTTCGAACCAAAGAAAATAATGTACGCCAGTTGCTATTTGATCTTCTTGATTTCTACCGCCGGGAAGATAAGCCGACATTCTGGAAAATGTATGATCGCAAAGAAAAAGACTTGGAGGATTTGTTAGAGGATCTAGATTGTCTAGCAGGCTTAACGCTAGATATTACTCATCCTGTTGTGTCCGAAGCTCGGTCATTTATTGTTACCTATCGCTATCCAGAGCAAGACCACAGAATTTTAGTTGATGATGCCTGCCAAGATGCTGAAACATTAATGAATATCGGCAAGGTGGTCAGCTTTAGTCAAGACGCCTACTTGGTGAAAATTAAAGTTGGACCATCTGCAATGAAAGAATGGAATGGCAATCCCCCAACATCTTTATCGATTGCAGCTAGTAAATATGTAGATAAAAAAGTATTGCAAGCAGCTTTGGTCCGTTATGTGGATAGCCAAATAGCTAGACAGCCCAACTATCAGGCATTAACTGCTTTTTTACACAGAGATTTCCCCGCTATCACAGGAAAAAGCCAAGGCAAGCCTATTGTTGAAGATGGACAAGAGGCAGGAGATGCGGCGATTAAGCTTATTCACGCATTAGATAACAGTTATTTATTTATTCAAGGGCCACCGGGAGCAGGCAAGACCTATACAGGCTCGCAGGCTATTGTATCGCTTCTGAAGGCAGGAAAGCGGGTTGCAGTCAGTGCCAACAGCCATAAGGCAATTGTCAATTTACTCAATGCAGTAGAAGAAGTGGCTATTGAACAAAATTTCACATTTCGTGGAGTAAAAAAAGGCTCGGATGGTCCAGATGGTATGGCGGGGTCTATTATTCAGAACAACAATACCGAAGATGTCTATGATGGGGCTTACCAGCTAGTAGGTGGCACAGCTTGGGCCCTTGCAAACGAAATGGCGGATCAAGCATTTGACTATCTGTTTGTGGATGAAGCTGGGCAGGTATCACTAGCAAGCCTAATTGTTATTGGTGTCTGTGCAAAAAATATCATATTGCTTGGCGACCACATGCAACTTGGTCAGCCACTGCAAGGAACACACCCAAATGAGTCTGGTAAATCTGCCCTTGAATACCTATTGGGGGGGCTTGCCACAATTCCACCAGAGCGAGGTGTTTTTCTAGGGGTCACCTGGCGGATGCATCCGGACGTGTGTCGTTTTATTTCAGACGCGGTATACGAAAGCAAGTTATTTGCACAACAGAAAAATTCAATTCAAAAGCTTGTGCTTAAGGAAGGCTCTCACCCAGCATTAAAGCCAACAGGAATTACATTCTTTGAAGTAGATCATGATGAATGCGCTCAAATCTCAAGGGAAGAGGCCCAAATCATTAAAGACATAGTGACTAACTTACTTCAACAAGAGTATCAAAACAACAAAGGCGAAACTCATCCAATAACAGCCCACAACATACTAGTCGTGGCACCTTACAACGCGCAGGTAAAGACAATTAAAAGTTATTTGCCGGCAGGCATTGAAGTAGGTACGGTTGATAAATTCCAAGGGCTAGAGGCGGAGGTGGTAATTGTCTCTATGACTACGTCTAATAGTGAATATCTGCCACGTAATATGGAGTTTTTGTATAACAAGAATCGGCTTAATGTTGCTGTTTCAAGAGCTCGTTCATTGGCTATTGTGATAGCTAATCCTAAGCTACTAGAGACTGATTGCACATCACCTGCACAGATGGGTTTGGTTAATACGCTGTGCTGGCTGAGAGAATATACAAACGGCTAGTCTCTAATATTCAATCTGCAGTTATGCACAGGCGGCTTTTGGTATATATATTAGTGTTTCTAAAAAAGACTCTCTGACCACATAGTATTTTTATCCAATATGAGATAAGCCTCACTCTGTGAGCTTGGGGTAATCTATAATTTTTATGATAAACAGCGAGAAATATGTCAAAATGAATTGAATCTTAGTCGAATCTCATTTAACTAAATGGTGGTTAGTTTTACAAAGTTGTTTAGGGGTAATTGGTGGAGATACTTTTTATTATTGGCTTTATATGTTTCCTTGTTTTTAAGTGGCTTGATACTGAGTTATCGAATAAAAATTCGGGCCTTACTAATAATAAATCATATACACCTAGTCCGATAAGAAGGCAGTCAGCTGAACTGACGGCTGCCAATGAATTTCAATCAGTCATTAAAAGGGCAATAGGAGCTGAATCCCGACTTAAAATTAGTTACAAGGATTTGGAAGGTAGGGTAACAACTCGTACTATTACTCCTAAGCAGTTATTCCTGACAGAAGGTAGTGGTGAATTGGCATTGTCTTCATATTGTCATCTTAGAAGAGAAAAAAGAACTTTTATTGTTGACAGAATAATTGAGCTGGATTTGTTGTAAATTGAAATGTAAATAGATGTAGGCTTATAGAAATCAATGGGAGCTATTTTTCTTTGAATAACTTAATTACAAGTACTACGTCGAATAACAATGATGGCATTTTGATTGATTCTGAAAAGTCAAAGAAATGGTTGCTCGATTCAGTTTCTAATGAAACACAGAGTGTAGATTTTTGCAGCGCATTTATTACAGTAGGGTCCCTTAGATTTTTTTATGAATCTTTTTGCCATAATGGCTTCTCTGGGCCGTTAAGACTTTTAGCTAGATGGCAGTTAACAGATTTATTGACAGGATCTTCTGATTTAGAGAGTTATGAGTTCGCTAAAAAAAATGGGTTAAGGTTTTATGTTAATCAGGACTTTCATGGAAAGGTTTATAGTGTTGACCCTGCTGGTATACTAATTGGTAGCGCAAATTTAACTTGTGCTGGATTTGCTTTAAAGCAAAATAAGAACGGAGAAGTTTGCGTAACTACTCAGAAGAGCCAAGTTAATAATAACTTTGTGGACAATCTTTTTGTAAATGCGACTGAAATTGATGACAAAAAATTCATTTTAATGAAAGATGCATTTGAATTAAATAAAAAGATTAAAAATGCTAACCCATCGTGGCCAGATGAAATTTTGAATTTTTTGACCAAAGAACAGAAAGTTGATGGTTTGATTGTAGATGAGATGTTTCATTTAAGATACTCAGAAATTTCTCATGCCGCTCCCGCTACTTTGGAGTTAATACATGATATGTCATTACTAGGTCTAACTGACATTGAGAAGCTAGACAGTGAGCTTGTAAAAAGTAGATTTTTAAGGTCAAAATCTTTTTTATGGTTAATCCAGAAATTTAACAACGGTCCAGGATATTTCTATTTTGGAGAATTAACCGGGATGTTACACGATGATATTATTGACGATCCAGTGCCATATAGAAAAGATATTAAGGGGTTGTTACAGAATTTGTTGGATTGGTCGGAGGAGTTTGCTAAAGATTTTGTAACCATAGACAGACCGAATCACTCTCAAAGAGTAACGAAAGTAATTTAGATTAATGATAATGAGAATTGAATTAGTAAAAACTTTTTTTAAAGGGGAGTATTTTGAGCAATAGTAGAGTGTTAGAGGGTGATGAAGATGGCGTTGGTGTTATTTCTATATACCAATCCTTAGAATCGGATCGTGATTCAGATTTTGATTGCTATAGCGCTTATTCAGAGGCAATTGATAACTCTATCCAAGCCGACGCTACTGCCATTAATATTAAGTTTGAGCCATCTACTGGTAATACAATAAATAAAGTTACATTCTCAGATAATGGCACAGGCATGGAGACTTATGTTCTTCAAAGATGCCTAAGGCTAGGCTACTCTAGTAGATTCAATGATAGAACAGGAATTGGGCGCTTTGGAGTTGGTATGACTAAAGGCGCAATCCATGAATGCAGGCGTGTTGACGTGTATTCAAAAACTGCGGGAGGTGAATGGGAGTATACCTATCTCGATTTAGACGAGATAAAGAGTAAAGATAGTAAAGACGGGAATAATTCATGGAAAATACCGCCTCCTGTCAAACAATCTCCGAACGGCATTGTGGATGAAAAATTAATTCCTGTAGGCAAGGGGACTATCGTTGTTTGGTCAAAATATGACAGAGAGCCTGACAAGCGTCAAAAAATTGTTGATGAGTTTAGGGTATATATAGGCAGGGTTTTCAGGCATTATATTTGGAATACAAACCCAATGAATAAAGACCCGATTAGGGAAATTGGGCCTGTCGATATTACTCTTGATGGAAAGCTCGTATATGCTATAGACCCATTGTATGTAAATACCGCAAAAACTCAATTTACTAGTGATTCTGTATCTAAAGAATATGACTCGATAATTATCAATTACCCCATTCTTGATCCTGAGGTAGAGAAGCTGCTAGGCAAAAAAAATTCGACTATAAAAATTCGCTTAAGTTTGCTTCCTGAGGAATGGCGTAAAGAGCAGGGAGCCGGTTCTAAGTCACATGCATTAGATAGAAATATTGACAGAAATGAAGGCATTAGTTTGCTTAGGCATGGACGAGAAGTTGGCTACGACTGGATACCGCATTGGAACTTTCAACCAAGAGAATTAGATCGTTTCTGGGGTTGTGAAATCTCATTTGAGCCAGAGTTAGATAGAGCTTTTACTGTAAAGAATATCAAAAGGGGGGCAGTGCCTAATCAGGAACTAAAAAGATTGATTGGTGAGAAGATCAAGCCATGGATAAGGCAGCAGCGTGAGTTAATATCTGAGTTTTGGGCTGCCAAGTCAACACCAGGTCCGCTAGATCCTATAGGCGGTTCAGGGCACCACATTGGCGAAGAGATTGCAAAAAGAACAAGGTTACCTACCGGCAAAGCCGTAAAGCCTGGTGATGAAGAGTCTGCAATGGATCAGGCAGCAAAAAATGCAGCAGATGGTGATGCGGCCCAGCAAGAAATATGGAAAGAAAGGTTTAAGCAGCAACCTTTTAGCATTAAGGATGGTAGTTGGCCTGGAGTAAACTTTATGGACATTAGCCATATGGGCGGATCCGATTTATTAATTTATAACACTCGACATAAATTAATTAGTACTTTGAGAACTATTCAAGAGGAAGTTAGTGATGGCATCAATCTAGAGGCAAATGCAATTAGATTGGTAGCACTGACTGATATTATATTTATGGCATTCGGCAAATCCATATCTATGATTCACCTAGACCAAAGTTTGCCTGGTAGTCAGTTTAGAGATGAAGTGATCACTAATTGGGGTTCTTTTTTAAGTAGTTATATAACATCGTGGATTAACGAGCTAGATAAGGACTTGGCAGTCAATTGAGTACAGAACCTGACAATTCGAATATAGAGTTATTAAGGTCTGGCGATCCTAAATCCCCCTTAGTAGTAACGTTAAGTTTCTTTAATGGAATGCGTGGTGTCGACATTCGTAAGCATTATTTTGACAAAGCAACCGGCGAAACTAAACCAAGTAGCAAGGGAATCTGGCTGAAGGAGGATGAGTTTGTTGAGATTTATGAGTTGTTTACAACACAGTCAGAACGGATTGTAAGTTTCTTTAAAGACGATCTAAATCCTTCAGAATTAAATAACAGGTCTCGCCTGCTAGAGCAAAATGCTAGAAGGGCTTCATTAGATTCGTCCTGGAATGTGACGCATAGTGTTGCAGAATGGCCTGGAACAAAGTTCTTTAATTACATTCACGAGGGCAACAAACATCATATTGTTTTAAATTCAAAACATAAAATTTTTAAATCAGTGAGTTTAGAATCTGGTGAGGTGGTATCTAAGATTTTGTATGCATATATAAAAGCTAAAAATCATATTGATATTAAAAATTCTGAGCAGATAATGAATTTTGTTGAGGTTGAGTGGGGAAATCAGGTTGGTAAGGTTGATATATGAATATTTTTGAAAATCAAACAATATCTTATTTAATTTCAGTCATTGGGGAACAACAATTAAATTCTATACAAACGATTCTAAATGTTGTCGGTGATTCTGAAGTTAATCCTAACTTAATTCACAGTAAATCTTTCCTCGCTAATTATGTCAAGCTGGTCTATGGATCAAAATTAATCAGCAGCAGAAATACCCTAGGACCTCTTATAGAAACATTAAATACTGATCAATTGAAGGATATTTTGCTATTGCTGAACCTAGCTCTAGGTGGCGACAGAACTTCACAGGTAAGTAGTATTTTAACTGCTGGGAGATCTAAAAAGGGATTAAAAATACTATCTAGTTATTTCGATATTGATTTTTATGAGAAAGATAATATTGATCTCGATAAGCTGGATAGTTTCGTCATACCTAAAAACCCACAGCCTTATAAGCAACTTAAGGACTATCAGTTTGAGGTGATGTTTAAGGCCTTAGATAAATTAGAAAACTCATATAGTCGATTTATATTACAAATGCCAACTGGTTCAGGTAAGACTAGAACTGCAATGGAAATTGTCTCTAGCTATCTAAATGAAAATGATGAGGCTTCAGTTGTTTGGCTGGCACATTCAACGGAATTGTGTGAACAAGCATCAGCATGTTTCTTGGAAGTGTGGCCGCATCTTGCGAAAAAAGAAATTTTTTTCAAACGCCATTATGGACCATTCAATGTAAATCAATCTGATTATGAAGGGAAAGTAAATTTTTTGTGCGCCGGCTTCCAGTCTGTGTACAGTGACCTAAAGGGTAGTAACTCTAATATCAATCAAAAACTGCATCCTAAAAGGTTGATTATAGTTGATGAGGCTCATAAGGCTGTGGCTAAGACTTATCAATTTTCTATAAAAAAATTAATGACAGACGGCTCAAATGTGATGGGATTAACTGCAACACCTGGGCGATCATATAAATCATTGAATTCTGAAGATGAAAACAGGTTGCTTTCAGAATTCTTTTTTGATGAGTTAATATCTTTTGAAGCACCTAAGGAAATGTCTGCTATCGAGTATTTGAGAAGTAAGGGTGTTCTGGCAAATGTAAATTTAGAAGTTCTTAGAACTGACGGGTCGGTTACTTTTAGCGACAGAGAACTTAAAAGCATTTCTGATTCATTTGAACTCCCAACAGACGTCTTAATAAGGCTTGGTAAAGATAATATAAGAAATGCTGAAATTATCCAAAGAATTGTTAATTTAGTTAAAGACGATGGTTGTAGAAGTATTATTTATTTTGCAACATCTTTAGAGCAGTCAAAACTTATTTCAGCGATTTTAACTTTTTTAAAAATTAAAGCCGTTCACATTGATGGTGACTCTCCTTCTCATTACAGGGAGCAATCAATTATTGCATTTAGAGCACAAACAATTGAAGTGCTTTGCAATTATGAAGTTTTAGCTACTGGATTCGACGCGCCGCTTGTTGATTGTGTTTTTATTGCAAGGCCAACAGCATCTGTCGTGTTATACAGTCAAATGATAGGAAGGGGACTTAGAGGGCCAGCAATTGGTGGTAAAGATGAGTGCCGTATAGTAAATGTAAGGGACAATTTTATGAATTTGCCATCTATTAATGATATGTATAAAATATTTGATGCTTATTGGGTTAGTTAATTATTTATGGCAAATATTGCATGAACCATTACCTTCATCAGTATCATATAAATCATCTATATCAATTAAGTTAGCCCTAAGAGGGTTGGCATACTTTTCTCGCTTAGCCTGATTTCGCACAAGTCGCTTTTCATAGTCCGCTTCAATTTCCTTAACCCTATCGGGTTGCTCAAGCATTTCCAAAGACTCTCCTTCACTCCATGTAAAAGGAGAGCCATGGTCTATTGAATTCTTTTCTAAAGCTTTTGCTGCCTCGTATTCTTCTGGGTGGTGTTTTTTAAGGCCTACCCATTCAATTTTTTGCTGAAAAAAACAGAAAGTGCATCCACTTCTAGATCTCCAGTCGTAGTATTTAGGAAGGCCTATCCCTGAAGCGTCCAGAATGTCGAAAACCCCGGCTTTATCAATGCCATCCTCTCTGAAAGGCAGCTTGATAATTAAATTCTCATTGTTTGATCGATAACCCTCACGGTAATCTTCGTCTGCTCGAATTGCGACGTAACTATAAACCTTATAGTCTTGCTTCAGCCATACATTTACCCAGTTCCTAAAAGGCTCTAGTTTTAATTTTTGAGTACACCATCGCGTTTGGGCTGATGGTAAAAAGTCATGGAATTCCCTCAGCCAAAATTTAAAGTCCCTATGAGGATCTAATCGGGTTATAGGTTTTGATAATAAACCTTCTAGCATTGTTAGAAACTCATAAACTTCTGGCAACTCTTCGCCTGTATCTGTAAAGAAATAATCTATATCAAGTTCTGGGTAATTTTGTGCCATATAAATTGCTAGGGCTGCGCTATCCTTTCCACCAGAAATGCCAAGTACGTGTTTTTCCATTATTCGCTCTCCCAATCTATTGTTTGCTCACAACATTCAGCGAATGTAGCTAGAATCTCATCTTTACTTAACCCTTGTTTTCGTAATGACCCTAATAGCTCTTTGGAAATTTCTTTTAGTTTTGGGATTCTATCTTCGGATATATCAAATTGTTCTGAAATTATTGATTTATCAGGATCAGAGTAGACAAAAGAAAATGCATTTCTACCAGAATACTTTCCACGTAAAACACCCAATGTTTCGATTTTTCTGAATCTTGCACACATTTCACCCAGCGCATTAATTGAAGCCTCCTGATCCCTGTCTACCCAGTCTCTGGGGTTCTTGTGCACGGTAGTTGCTAGTATGCCTTCTAGGCTTGCTTGATCGTCTTTGATGACTGATAAGTTGGCAATAAAACCATCAATTTTGAAGTCCCCTGATATTCCTTTGATTGAATCTGCTCTTTTTCTTAAAATTTCAAGATTGCCTTTATGGTCCAGTGCTTTAAATAGTACAGCCTCTAGTCCATTTGTCATTTTAGGGTAGGCTAGTTGAAGCTCTTCTGTGAGTTTCGTGATTTTATCTATCAGTTTTACCTCATCCGTTATTTTTAATATGATAGGTAAATCAAAAAATAAAACCTTGTATGGGTCGTTTGCTTTAAGAATCAATCTACGGAGCTCTTGCGCTTCGGCAGAAACGCAGTTGGTTCTTTTAGTCCAACTTGGTAAGTTTGCGATCAAGTTAACCAAGCCTCTTGCGGATTCGAGTGGCGTTGGAGCAACAGCCCTGCCTAGCTTCTCACTTAATGAATTGCTAAGTGATTTGAGTAGCTCCTTTCTGCCCTTACCTATTTCTACATATTTAAAAGCAACGCGCTTTGTGTCTTGCATCCACTCATCTAAATATGCTTCTGTTAGATCTGGGATAAAATTGTTTTCGATATATAAACTTAAGCTGTGCCTGTTCGACAGGAAGTAGACTAACGCAAATATAGGTAATAGACCTCGTCTTGCCCCGATTGGTGCAGATTGCCAGACTTCATAGAGTTGACTTAACGTGACTGACTTTTCGCTATCTTTGAATAATTTGTCGGCCGCGATCCATAAAGGACTTAGCTGAGAATCTGCTTGTTCGTTTATATTGAACAACCATTCATCTCCAACTAATTGGTATAAATTATTATCTTCGATTACCGTGTAAAATAAACCAGCATCTGCTGAAAAGCCACTATACCCCAACCTGTGCTGCCCAGTTCCGGCTAGCATCTTATACATGAGGTCTCTTCTTGCTTTTACTACGTTAGAAGAAATAGACTCTCTGTTTATTAGCTCGTTATAAACCCTTGGAGTTTCGTAATAACACTCCTCAACCAATTTACTTGCCATTGCAGACAAGGTAAATCCATTTTTCCCTTTTATTTCTAGTCCTTTGTGATACCAGCTAGCTGAATCAAAGGCACTTTTTAATTCGTCCGCCAGTTCTGTTGTTACTACAGAAATTCGCCCACTAACTTCTTTTCTGGCGATGGCATCCCCATCAAGCTCTCTTCTGGTTTTTTGTACTAACTCAAGTGCAGATAATTCTATGCCAAGCTCACAGATTCTTTCTGAATTTGATAGGTGCCCAAGAACTACCGGAAATCCACTATGTTGCTCAGATATTTCCAGTAGCAATCGTGTGTTTTGCTTTGAGCTTAAATTTGAGTTGGGAATAACAAGTATGAATTCGCCAGCAGAACTAGGCTTTTCTTTAAAATCAATTAAATAATCTTCTACTTTATCCATGTGTATTAAAGACCTGCTAAGCCATCGTAGTGTACCTGTCTCATGAAAATGACGTTTAGCAACAACTGGATTTAGATCCGCAAGTTCTACTAGCTTTTTAACATCGATTCCGCCTAATTCAGCTCTAGCTTGATTTACTGCAGAATCAATATCAAAGTCACTACCAGAATAAATAGTCCATGCATTCAGATGTTTTCTAAAAGCTATGACCGTCCATCTTGCAAGATCCCGCAGTGCAGAACGTATTTCTTCTTTTGGGATAAGGTCAATGCAATTTTCTATCAAGGCATCTTCAGCTGCCAAACCAGAGCCGGCTTTAAACATGTCTATTAGGGCTATGGTTTTTGCAAGTTTTAGATGAGTTTCAGTACACCCATTGCGCGCTTCTGTTCTTTCAATTGCATCGTTGGCGGAAGCCCATATATGACTGTCAGATGAAGCGTGAATTGCCTGCTCCATGTTGGCTTTTAAATAGTCCCAGTATTTATCAGGTGTATACAATGAATGGCCATCATCTTGGGTTGTCTTCAGAAAGCTGGAAAACCCTAGCGGCTCCGCCGAAGCTAGAAATCCGAATACACTACGCTCGTTCTGGCTAAATCGTTTTCTGGAAATTGGACCTAATAGCACGGATGTTACAGGATGAATTGGCCAGCATTCAATTAACGACTTTTTAAGATTTTCTGGAGCATTCAATTTCCGTTTTGAAATTACTTCCGTAACAATTTCAGCTAGATTCTCAATTGATTTAGGTGTTAAGGGTGTGTTCTTTTTTTCAATGGCTCTACCAACAAGCTCTATAACCTCATCCGATCTTACAACTAACGGAATGTCGATATATCGTCCCTGAATTTTAGACCACTCATCTCTAGCAGACCTCCCTAGTTTTGTAGCGTATTGCTCAAATGCTTGGTGAAGTATCCCAATCACAACCAACTTACCGTTACTACGACTTGCTGCCTCAGCTAACTCTTGATAAAAGTAAATATCCTCGCCAACTAATGCCGCTGATTCAAGAAATTTACCAAGTTCATCTAAAATTAGAATGACACCATCATTCTTTCTTATATCAGCTTCGTGCAATAACCTTAGAATTGTTTCTGTTGGTTTTGGTCGCTTCGTCTTTGTATTGGTGGCTTTATCTATTGCGAGAGAAATAGCCGTAATTACACTCTCTCTTTTTCCAACCACAGGAAGAACCAACCATCCTTCGTTACTTGCTTTCCAGGCATCTTTAACTTCGTTATCGATGATTGTACCTAGTAAATCTTTAGCTATTTCTCTTAATACATTGTTGGATGAAACAAGAGAAGATAACATTAATGCTAAAGATGATTTTCCTCCACCATAAGGGCCCGTCCACGTGAAGGCTCTTTGCTGCGTATGATTAATGTGATGTGCCATTGTCTTAACAAGGTCTTTGGCTGTCTCTTGGCAAATGTAACCTTGAAGAGCATCGACTCTCCCTAAATCTGCTTCCAGGTTAATTGAGCGTAAGAACTGTCGTGAAACTGATACTGTTTCATTCAATTTATCGGTCATATGCATTACTCAATAATTTATCTGTGTTAATTTTCTTAGGGGTTCTAATAACTTGGCGCATGCCGGCAGTATCAGACCAAACAAGCTGACCTTTTGTAACTTCATTCAAAGCCTGAACTCGCTCGGCTACGCTAGTTTCATCTAGTTTGAAGACTTTGCCTGGTGAACCATACTCATGGGCAATAGCTTCAAAAGTTAGTGTTTTAGTGGAGGGGGAATAGTTATCCCAAAATTTTATTAGGCAATAAGCAAACAGGCTGTCATTAAGTGAGGGTTTTGCTCCACGCTTGAATTCAAAAGTACCTCGTCCCGCTTGTTGGATTAAGCCTAGTTCGCCAAGGACCGAATCTGATATTTCTTCAGGTGAATCATCTGCTACTTTCGGTACATAACAACGTAAGCAACATTCGAGATCTCTTTTAAGTGTGGCACTAGCAACTTTATGATTAATTCCTCTGGCGTAATTTTGAAGGCTAGTTAATAGATGCTCTGAGTCTAATTTTGGCTCAATAACACGATTAAAAAGCCATGTCCAAGTGGTTGAGCGGTCACCATTACTTGCTAAATTCCAGTGAATTAACCAAGCAGTTGTTGGATGTTCTTGGTACGGATCTAATCCATTTTCACCAAAAATAATATCCCCTAGTGCTGTTGCTTTATACCCCGCAGCATCATCATACGCAATAATCCCACAGGCTAAAGCCCAATGCCTAATGGCAGATACCATGTTTTTACCAACTCCAAAATTTACAATGGACCCGTCAACATTAAAAAGTCCTTTTGAATCTTTGGGGCCATTTTTTTGAAATGAGCTAACTGCGTTATATGCTTTTTTAAGCCAAAGCTGTCTCAATGGAAATGTTTCGTGTCCAGAAAAGTGAGACTTTTTCTCGGATGGGATTTTCGTATGCATGACTTAAGCTACATTTGTATTGTTGGTAGGATATTATAGCAACTGGAGGAACTCTCCAGTTAACTAAATGGGATGTATATTCAAAAATTTTTTAGATAAAAATCATTTGAGCAGTGTTATCGTTTAGTGGGTGTCTTGTTCTGGCTCAGTTGTATTTTTATCATATTAGTCATAAAACACCTGGCCCTTCAAATCCCTCTGCAGCACCTTAAAAAAAGCCAATTTGCGTGCGCTTCTTTCAGCACCACACACATGGTTAAGGTTTTCTGATTGGTAGCGCCTAAACACCTCTACTTTATTCCCATTTAAGCGATATGTCGCTTGGTAGCTAATCTCAGCATCTTCATAGTTTACGTCACTGGGTATGCGTGTAATGTGAGTACTTGTTGGAAAGGTAAGGGAATAGCTTTCTTGCATAGTGTTTGAATAACAGGCTATTGGAAATTTCGCGTTGTCTTTTGGTTTGCTTCTACCCAGTGAAGTGAGTTCCCCTTGTGTAACGCCTACCGGTATCTTCATGGCACCTGGACCGGGGAAGTTGGCGATTGGATCTAAGGTAAACGTGGCGTTTTCTTCAAAGGGTTTTGCTAAATTAAATGGGTCGCTAGTGGTGATTTTACCTAGACCTGTTTCACCCTCAGGCTTTAATCGATATTTAACTAGCAGGTCATCTTCATAGTCAGCACTAGCAGCTTGTGTGGCGCGGTAACTGATGCCCACTGCCCCTGTCATGTAGCTGTGACTAGTGCCAATCATGCTGCCATCATCGTTAATAACAATATCCACTTTCGTTGCAATTAGATTGTCCTCGGCTTTCATCGCTGGCGTATGCCCCATGCGGTTTAAAGCAGTTAGAATCACTGGCTTATCCATATCTGACATTGGCAATGTGCCGTAGGGGGCGAATTGTGCGGTTGCGTCTAAGTAAACATCAAGGCTAGGAATGTAGTTGATGACATGATTGATGGGGGTTTGTACCGCCAGCTTAGGCAAGGTAAAGGCTTCGCCTGAACTGATGAGCACTTGGCTGCTGGCTATGCCTTTAGCTTTTAGTAAGGTTTCAAGTAATACCGCATGGTCTTTACAATCGCCATAGCGGTTGCTGTATATGCTTTGTGCACTGTGTGGCACAACACCACCGTTACCCAGATAAACCGCCACATAGCGAATGTGTTTGCTTACCCATTGATATAAGACATTTACTTGTGATTTTTCATCTGTGATGCCAGCGGTGAGATGGTCTGCTAAGGCCTGAATCTCTGGGGTGATTTTGGTCTTTGAGATAGCACCTGCTTGATAAGCTTGACCAAGCGCTATATGGTCTTTAAAGCTTGATGCAGTAAAGTAAGGGGCATAGTCAGTAATAGCTGTTTGACCTTCTTCAGGCGGTAAGACGCTATCTTGCTTAAAGGTATAGTGGTAAATCTTTTGTTCTTTAGTTTCGCTCACTAAACCGCCGTCCATGCCTTTTGTGTCTACTTGTACGGGTAGTTTGTTGTTGACGATCAGATTAATCTCAAAGTCTTTATAAACATAGTGTGGTGAGAAAAACCTAGCAGTAGAAAACTGCCCTTTGAAGCGAGGCGTGTGTTCTACATTGCGGTATTTAATATATAAACGGCTACCCACCTTTACATCGGGATAGATCACTACCTTATGCCTGGTTTCGCTAAACTTAGGCGAACCGCCACTCGCGGTGTCTCCTGTTGTGCGTATACCGTCTTTAGGTACTTTGATTTTTTTGCCATCGGTTTGCAGGGTGTAGGCTTCTAGTATTTGTAAGGTTTCAGTCTTACTGTTGTACTCAAGGTCCTGCTGACTATCATCTTCAACACCTGACTGGGTTTCTATCAAGGTGATGTTTTCATAAACGATTACACTGCTGCCATTGGCATTTACTGTGATGGTTTCTTTGGTCAGTTCATCTGAAATAGATGGCTTGTATTCAGCGTGTGCATAGGACGAATAGAAGCAGATGGTTAGTAGGATAAGTTTTAATAGATTCATAATTTAAGTAATTTTCTTGTCACGTAATCTTTCTCTGTAAGCTAAATTAGGCTCTGGTTCACCATGTTTTTCTTCATAGCTAACCCGCACGCCAACCATTATTTCACGGTCCTGTTCGCGAGTTGCTTGCTGTTTTCTGATGACCTCAATGGCGACGCACCGATTCAAGGTTATAGCTTCCATAAGGCTTTCTTTATCGGTTATCCAGTAGACATCTTTGCCGCACTCTTCACAAAATCGCACGCCATCACGCGAGGTCGCTTTCATGGCATCCCAATTTTGTGCACATCGAAATCCGAATACGCAGTTTCGGATGTTAATTTTAATGTTTGTGATTTGATTTGGTTTGGTGTTTGCCACGGGAAAATCCCAATTTATGTTTTACACAATATCACTTAACCTGTGTGGTTTTAAAAGAATTCCTACCTATCAGTTTGCCTGGCGCTGTACCTGTTAGATAAGCACCACCAGACGCTCTGTCGTATTCTATCCAATCGCATTCTAATGTAGCACCACCAAATAAACTTTCATAAACACAAACGTCCAACCATTGAGTGGGTTCGCCTTTTTCGTTGGTAACATGGAGTATGAAGCCTAAGCTTTCCCAGTAATCAAGCAAGGTTTCGATATCCATAGGATTCATAGCGCCATCTCGAAAAAGGTAATCGTCATACCAAACACGACCACCGATAATAAGCTCATGATCTTTTAAGCATTGCTCCCAGCCACCTGGATATTTTGCCTTGATAGTGGCAATGGGCACAATCAAATCAATAAACTCTAATTTTATCGCCATGATTATTCTATCCAGCTTATATTGTTGTTAGCATTAGCGTATTTCAACGCATATTGGCAGTATTCACAGTTGTCTGCTGCGTCAGGTATTTCATTGGAATCAAGACAGTCTTTAATAGCAAGTAATGTTGGGTCAACCCAACTATCATCGCCCACATATGGCAACATGGATACGGTGAAATCCAAGCGGTTATTGAATACCGATTTATCTTTAAGTCCATTGCAATACACAAACCACCCTTGTGCTGCCACGCTGTAGCCATTTTGACGCAACAACCATTGGTAGAACTCCATTTGGCGTTTGTAGCCAATCTGCCAGTCTGCATCAAGCGTCACAGCATCGGCTTTAGAAGTCGCTTTGTAATCAACCACGATGATTTCTTTGGTGTCTAAATCAAACCAAATATCATCGACAGCGCCGAATGTTTCAAGATTAGTAGCTTCATGAACATATGACACACCTTTAAAGTTACTGCGCCAAGTTTCTAACTGTATATTTTGGTAAGGGATGGCATTGATGCCTGCACCTATCATGTAAGGGTGGGGGAGGTTCTCGGCACGATAATGATTAAACTCTTTTTTAAGTAAGGCGTCCACGGCACTGTTTAAGTTGAACGGAAACCCAGGCGGGCGTTTAACGCCTAAACGCACATCTAAATAAAAGCAGCACGGGCAATTAAGAAACAAATCTACCTTGCTACGACTGATGCGGAAAGGGTCTTCTTGCCCTGGCGCGTAAATGTATTTTTTAGCCATGATTATCTACCGCCAATAAGTCAGTGATGGTGCTAGTTGAAAGTAATTTAAAAGTATTAAGTGAATAGCGCGCACTGATTACTTTGTTACCTTTCTGGTAAATTAGCGACAAGGTTTCGGCATCTAAGACATCCTCTGATAATAAGCCTTTAACGTCCGTAAGCACTTCTACCAAGCCAGTGCCATCAGGATGTATCAAGCCGATTGATAATGCGTCATCACTATCAAGCATCTTATTGTCATTAGTGTCTGCTTTCACATACTTGCAGATAATAGCCTTATCCGATTTGTCTTGATCTTTGTTGTTAAATCCACTGCCAAAACTTAAGATATTCGTTGAGTTGATCATGTATTTTGCATGGGGGAATAGCAAGTGGACATTATTTTCTTTGCTAGCGATAAACATGATGTTAGTGGTTTTGGATCCAGAGTAAATTGTATGATTTGATGGGTCACGCTCAGTGATATCTGCCATCAAGAAATCGGTACCTTGGATTTTTCTAAAACTAGTGATGTTTATAATCTTTTTAGCGCTACCAGCTTCATTGCTAGATTTTATAGTCACTTCACCTTCCCTAGCTTTATGCGAATCTAGATAGATAAAAACCGCCCCCCATAAACCTAATCCTAGCATGCTCATTAATCCTATGAACAGTAGTGACTGATTGATGCGACTAATGACGCTAAATGTTTGATCGATTTTCATAAGGATCTGTCCTTGAATGGGTTAACGGCTTAATAAAAAGTTTAAGCGAGTGGGTAATAAATAGTTTAGCAGTTGCTTAGTTATAGGCGCTTTTTTAATAGCTTTTTTCTGAGTGGTCAGCATAAAAAACATCTCCATAAACTGAGCTGATGCCGCTTCAGGCGTCATTGGTTTTATGGCTCTGCTTAATGGGGTTATGCCTGCAATAGATGACCAATCAGCCGTATCCATGGGCATTAAGTCACGACGTTCTGTAGCCAGTACCACTAAGTCCGCATGCTTGATAGCGTCGTTAGGTTGTAAATCAACATTGAACCTTGTGCCTAAGACTTCACAGAATTTAGTTTCAATCGCTTGGTAGTCAGGTAGTAGTTCTTTTAGCGGCTGCACTATGTCACCAAGATAAGCTTCACTAGCGTCATGCAACAACCCAGCTAGCCTTAATTCACGTGGCAAGATTGAAGCTACCAGCACGCTATGTTGCGCTACTGAATAGAATTTATTAGTTTGACCGTTAAACCGACATTGATGCGCTAGGCCGTGTGCGATATCACCAATGGCGATTTGTGATGGACTAGGGTTTAGCAGTGCCACACGGCGACCACTCCTTGTTGAAACTGCTGGCATATTCATAATAATCACGCTTCTCTTGTTAAATTAAATGCGATTATCCACTTGCAAAAGCTCACAGAATGAGCCAGTATCATTTTTGTGAGCTAGCTCATTCCATGAGCTTGTAATCCTGCAAAATGACCCTATCAATTTCATTCAAATGGAGATGGTCATGAAAGTACGTGTTACGCATCACGCAGGGGTACGTATGCAGCAACGTGCAATATCGGCTGATATGCTGGAGCGTTTATTAGAGTTTGGCCATAGTCGATTTAATGGGCGAGGGACTCAGATAGTAACGTTTCCTAAGCAATCAAAGCTAAAAGAACAACTGAGTCATCAAGAATTTGTATCATTAGAACGGCATTTAGATTTATACGCGGTGGTGTCCTTAGACGATGAGTTGCTGACAGTAGGTTATCGTACTCGACACATCAGATTGCATTAGGCCCACCAAATTGAGTTTATTTTTATGAAAGCGCATACTAAACATATGAGCATAAACGAACGCATCTATAAGATTGATAATCTGCTGAACGAGCGGCGTAGCATCACTTTTCAGGAGCTACTGGACAGACTTGAAGTGTCTCCAGCTACCTTGAAGCGAGATATCGCACATATGCGGGATCGACTTAATGCGCCTGTGTTATTTGATAAAGAACTGGGTGGTTATCGGTTCGGAGAGCAGGGACCAGGGACAGCCTATGAGTTGCCAGGTTTGTGGTTCTCTGAAGGTGAAATCCATGCGCTTCTTACCATGCAACACTTACTCAATAACTTAGATAGTGGGGGCTTATTGGGCCCACATATTCAGCCTTTACAGTCAAGATTAACTGCTATATTAGGCACCGCTAACGATGACGCCGACCAAGTAAAAAAACGTATCAAAGTAGAAAACATGGGTGCAAGGCATTTGCATCTAGAACAGTTTCAGGCAGTGGGCTCGGCTTTATTAAACCGTAAGCGCTTAATCATTGAATACCATGCCCGTGGGACAAACGAAATCAGCACACGTGAAGTATCACCGCAACGTTTAATGCATTACCGTGGCAACTGGTATTTAGATGCTTGGTGTCATGCAAAAAATGCAATGCGTAACTTCTCTGTGGACATGATTCAAAAGGCCGAAATTACTGAAAAGCTAGCAGATGATGTGGCGGAAGATGTGTTGAATGAATTGCTAGCGACTGGATATGGGATATTTTCAGGAAAGAATGTGCAATGGGCAACATTACACTTCACCCCAGAACGCGCTAGATGGGTCGCCGATGAACGCTGGCACTCTAAGCAAAAGAGTAAGGTATTAAAAGACGGCACTTATGAGCTGAAAGTGCCATATTCAGACCACCGTGAATTAATCATGGATATTTTAAAGTACGGTGCGGATATCAAGGTTGTTGAACCAGAGTCGCTAAGAAAGATGGTTGCGGAAACGCTAAAGACGGCAATGGGGAATTACTTAACTTGACATGCAAAAAATCTACTTTAATGTTCAGTGGCTCAGTAAATCCCACCCAGCATATGTGGAAAATGGCCGTGAGTGGAGAATTGAGAGTGGTGTTAACCGACACGAGACGGTGGTAGACCCTTCATTAGAGAAGAGCCGGGAAGCAGAGGCTTTTGCTAGAGCATTCCTTCAGGAGTCAATTGAACTGTCTGATAAAACTATTCTCAGTTATTTAAAACGCAATCCCAGAGGACAACTAATTAGGTTTTATAAGGAAATTGATGCTGTGCAGTTGATAGATAAGGATACGGTTGCTATCTTTGAAGTAAAGCACTCGAATCGTAATAGTGCATTCAAAAAAGGGCATAACCAATTAACTCAAAATGCTGAAATACTTAGTGCATTATATAAAAACGTGTTGAAGTTTTTAGTCATTGTGGAACCTGAATTAATTGAAGATGAAGTTGATGTAAAGAGTCGATCTAGGCATGATTTTGAAACAGAAGATAGTAGTTTTGTACTAATTAATCTGCCGACGCAAAGAGTAAGTGAGGATAAAGTGGCTTTAATTTGGCTTTATCCAGAGTATAAGTCGGCCATTTCTTGCTTATCCAGTTCAGATTAAAATGGATAAGCAAAACTAAATTAACAATTCTTTCAAAAAA
This sequence comes from uncultured Pseudomonadota bacterium, assembly GCA_903833595.1. Classification (GTDB taxonomy): domain Bacteria; phylum Pseudomonadota; class Gammaproteobacteria; order Burkholderiales; family Methylophilaceae; genus Methylotenera. The sequence continues at coordinate 21,130 of CAILFU010000147.1, read as the reverse complement.
TCACGCCAAAACTTGACATTAATTCTAAGTAACTGGCATTTATATATAGATAAGCATTGCTAGCGATTTTATAAATTAGATGAGTTAATAGGAGTTGAACTTTATGACTGTCAATCTGTGGAAAATGTATAAAAAATTTTATCAGAGATCATATAGAGATCATATGAAGGGAAAAAGTAACCCATTAAGCGAAGAAATGACAGCAATTGCACATGAAATAGCGACAAAAAATTTGACGAAGGAAGAGATACTATCGAGAGCACGCAATCTCTACGAATTGGATCCGACGGATGTTTTTGTAAAGGAGCTTCTTGGTGCAGTGAAAGCAAACAATTATGAAATTGATATTCCTTATGAAAAAAGGCACAAGTACCAATCTGATGGAAAAAATCTAAGCGGGTACATTTATATTTTCACATCATCTGCCAAGCCCAATCAATCAAAATTAGGTGCAACCAGTCTTATGGATCCATTGACTAGGGCAAGAAAATATACATCAAAATATGGTTATACAGTTAATGTATTTTTTTCAAAGTATGTTACTGAACCATTTGAACTTGAAAGTGAAATTCAAAAAATAATATGCAGTAAAAAAGTGAGTGGTAATGTTTTGGGGGACTCAATTGAATGGTACAACATAGAACCGAATGAACTAAAAAATATAATAGAAGATAAGGGCATCCCTATGATTTTGGAAAATTTTTATGGTTAATGTAGTAGAAAAGTTATTTGAGAATGTTCTATCTCAATTACCAAAAGACGATGCCGAAATGACACCGGAATGGCCTGGAGAAAATGATGTTTTTGACACGGACACATTTGATGAGCCATCAAGTTCGGACGAAGATGGAATTGTGCCGTACGATCATGATGTATTATCAAATCGTGTTTTTGATCGTTTAACAGAAGGGCAATCAATAATGGAACCGTCATCTAGAGAAAAGGAGTTAGTGGAAGGTGGCATTAGGGTTCGTGGGTTAGAAGCATTGGCTTTTTACAAGACCAGACGGTTAATTAGTATGCATCCTTTTCCTGGTAGGTGGGGAATTTTTTACCTTAGGCAAGGGATTGATAATGTAGCCTGGGATATATTACAAACCTACCCTGGATTCAAAGATCCAAGGGCATTGGCTCGTAATTTTCTTCAAGCACATGAACATTTTCATTTTCGCGCTGACATTCAAACTTTGATGTTTGAGACGACATTAAATAAACATTTGTACTTGCCACTACGTCGAGCTCTAAAAGGTCGCAGAACACACTTTGTTGAAGAAGCTCTTGCTAACAAGCAGGCATATTCTTGGGCAAAAACCCAAAACATTGGCTTGCAGGAATTTGCTCATGATTTTATGGCGCTTCAGCCTAATGCTTATGCTAGATTTGATGAGCCTACTGAGGTATTGTCAGGTGAGTGGATTGCGAACGTCCTTGATTTTCAACCACCAGGTTGCTTACCTCGTTTAGATTTAGCTCCATGGGTAGAAGCTCTTCCAAAGAATTTTATGAGACGCTCACTTTGCCCTGAATATGTTATATATCCACACCGATTGGAAAGCTGGCTAGACCCTGCCTGGGTTCCGCCTCCTGTTATACAGATTATTGATGATCCAAAGGTTAGAGATATGTTGGCTTCAAAATTTCACCAAATAGCAATTAAATGGGAAAGTACAAAGAAGAAATTACTTGAAAATAGAACTTTGAGAGGTTTAAATTTTAAACAATGGCCTAAAGAGGGGCCAGGTGTTTATTCGGTTAGAATTGATGATAATTTTAGAGCGCATCTTCGCAATCAAGGGCAGGGGCTTTGGGTAGCGTACTTGATTGGTACTCATAAAGAGATGGGGCACGGTTAATTTCCTCTAAAATTTCTTATTACTTAGATGATGCAAACTAAGCGCTAGTCATCCACCCAATTTCCAATTTGGTCCATTTCAATCTTATGAACTGGGCATATGGGTGCCCCTAGATGTTGCCATTTCTTAAAAATACCAATCTCATAACCACATTCTGAACAGCGCGCTTTAGGACGTGGTTTGTAACTTCTAATGATGGTTGGTATGTTGAGCTTAAAGTGTGGGTAAGGGTTTAAGTTTTTGGCTATTTCAATAAGCTCATTTCTTAGCTTTGGTCCTGCAGATGCGCTACGCATCTTGCCCTCTAATCCAACAGCTAAAGCAATTTTTTTAAATTCGGCACCGTGTTTGTGTTCGCAGTTATCCACCGCATGCACCAACTCATGAACTAATATGTCCATCACCTCAACTGCATCATCATATTTGGGGCTGATGTATATCTCACTAATTACAGCTTTTGTTGCTGTTTTTGACCAGCACTCGCCAGCATGGCGATTTTTACCAGAGCTTGTGAAGCCACACGATACTTGCACTTTAGGCACATCATAACCTTGCTTTTTAAAGATCGGTTTTAGTTTTTCTACGGCGTTAAGTAACCAGGCTTCTCTGGTATTTTCTGTCTCAGTGTTTTTGCTAACTGTTGATGTTGTCTCGGTAAAAGTATTCATTATTCATCTCCCCAATGATTATTAAATTGTCCAACTTGGTGGGCTCAAGGAGTGAGCCTCTAAGGAGTTAATTTTTGAGATATTTTGTAATTTATTTGCACTAGCTCACTCTGTGATACTCCAATCGTTCAATAATTGTTTCCGACAAAAATTTGTATTGATTAAAGGAACAATGATGCAAAATGAAAAAATAAGTTTGATTGTTACGCCGCTCAGATCAGCCGTTCTTGCAGGCCATACAAATAAGGTGCATGTTCTGGTTCGGGTACAAGCGCCTGATTTACCCGCAAGTGAAATGAAGCAGCGTCAACCTTATGGTCTTGGCTTTGTAATTGATCGTTCTGGCTCAATGGCTGGCACACCGCTTAGAGAAGCGGTTCGTTGCGTACGTTTTATGGTCGATAAATTGAACGACACAGATTTCGCCTCGTTAGTTACTTTTGATAACCGCGTTGAGCTTAATTTTCCACTTAGTCTAATGGCGGAACGTAGTAATCTCAGAACAGTGTTATCCGCCGTAGATTCTGGCGGTCAGACTAATTTACATGGTGGTTGGCGTGAAGGTGCAGATGAGTTCGTTCGAAAGGAACCGCAAACGGCCCTTAAGCGTGTAGTGTTGCTGTCCGATGGTTGTGCTAATGACGGCATCGTTAATCCATCAGAAATTACCAGACAAGTTGCTCAATTAGCTAGCCAAGGAATCACCACTTCTACCTATGGTCTCGGTTCACATTTTAACGAAGAACTAATGGTAAACATTGCCAAGGCTGGTCAGGGCAGTCATTACTACGCAGAAACAGCTGACGATCTTTTGGAATCATTCAACGAAGAGTTCGAGCTCATGTCTAATTTATGGGCTAAAGGACCGATTCTCAGAGTGAGGGATGCTGATGATGTAAGAGTCAGACTAATGAATGATTATCTAAAGGCCGATGATTTGTCTCAGGCATGGGTGCTACCTAATGTTGCCTATGGCTCGGAAGCATGGGCAATGTTTGAAGTGACTATTTCGGGTGAATTGCGTGAAGGCCAAATCGCAGATTTGTTCTCGGTTCATTTGTCAGGCTTTGATATTAATGAACGTGAAATACGCGCTAGAAGTCCTATATTGTCGCTACCAGTCCTAAACTCCGTTGCTTACAGTGCTATTGCGGAAGACGAGTTAGTACGCCGTAGATTAGATGAGTTATTAGCTTCTGAGTATCTTAATCGAGCACACAGAGCAGTTAAGCATGGTGATTGGACTGAAGCAGACTTTATCTTAAATGAAGCAAGACGGACTTTCAGGTCCAGTCCTTGGGCACAAGATGTATTGAGGGCCATGGAAAAACTAGCCACAAAACGCGATGACATCTCTTTTATGAAAGAAGCTAGGTTCTCAAGCAGCAAGATGAGTACTCGGTTATCTTCAAAAAATGAGGGCTCAGCATTAGATAGTGAGGAGACTGAAGCAGCCTTTTTGAGAAGAAAATCTGCACAAGGTAAGGCGCAGTTTTTTACCGATGATAAAAAGTAATTGGATGTTACTTATAGAAGTTACATTAAATAATTATCCTTAGCTCACTCTGTGACACCAGACTCTCCAATAATGAGTATTCATGGACTTCCCCCGATTTAGTAGACAGTTGATAATGTCTGAAATCACTAAAAGGAAGTTAAATGAGAGGCATCAGATATACCGACGAGTTTAAGGCAGAAGCACTTAAGCAAATTACAGAACGAGGTCATAGCGCAGTTGAAGTCGCCAAGCGACTAGGCATCACAGATAAAAGCCTATATCGCTGGAAGGCCGAGGCGGAGCAGCAATTAAAGCAGCCTGACGGCCAAGATGTTGCTAGTCTTAAGCTTGAGATAGCCAAACTTCACAAAGCCCTGAAACGGGCGACTGAAGAGCGAGAAATCCTAAAAAAGGCCGCGGTGTACTTTGCAAATCATCCCGAGTAAAGTACAAATTCATCCAAGCGCACAGCAAGCTGTTTAAGGTCATTACGATGTGTCATGTGCTGAATGTGAATCGTAGCGGTTATTACGCATGGAACAACAAACCAGAATCTGCACGTGCACTGGATAACGCGGTGTTGTTAGGGGAAATCAAACAATTCTTTGCCGCCAGTGGCAATATCTACGGTAGCCCAAGGGTCTACCGTGATTGCAAAGCCGCAGGCTTAGCCTGTAGCGAGAATCGTGTCGCTAAGCTTATGCATCAAGCTAAGATTCATGCGGTACGTGGTTATCGCCGTGCTCGCTACAAAGCAGGCAAGCCTGCGATTGCTGCACCCAATCGGTTGCGCCAAGTATTTGTGGCAACGACACCTGATGAGGCATGGGTCACGGATATTACCCAAATCTACACCCATGAGGGCTGGCTGTATTTGGCTGTGGTGATTGATTTGTACTCACGTGCAGTGGTGGGCTGGAGCATGCAGTCGCACATTCGTACAGAATTAGTGTTGGATGCGATGCTGATGGCTAAATGGCGCAGACAGCCTAAACAGCCTGTAGTCATTCACTCAGATCAAGGCAGTCAGTTTGGCAGTGATGATTTTAATCGCTGGTGCAAGGAAAACAACTTTGTGACCAGCATGAGTCGCCGTGGCAATTGCTACGATAATGCAGCAATGGAGTCGTTCTTCAGTAGCCTCAAGAAAGAGAAAACCAGGGGTAAAATTTACAACACAAGAGAGGAACTAAAAGCAGAGATATTTGATTACATCGAAGTGTTTTATAATCGTGTACGCAGGCATAGTTATTTGAATTATTTAAGCCCCGTTCAGTTTGAACAACAACAAATCGGACATTGAAAAATGTCTACGATATTGGGGGAAGTCCAGATCATCTAACAATTTAGAGTAAGCATAGTCAGAAATAAAGTAGCTGTCAGCTCCAAGAGAAAATTTAGCTATATAGTTTATCAGACCATACTGCGTATCATGATCCATGATCAAACATGCCGTCAACATTGATTGGAATACTCAACTTATGATTGTTTGTCCAATAGGCGACTTTCACAGACCCCTCATAATAACATTCCAGCCTTTATTCTAGTGATACAAATAGGTAAATTAAATTATTAATTACGCCGTCAATATATATATATATATATTAATTTTCATCAGGCTCACTTAGTGAGCTACTGCCTAAACTATAATAATCAGCGTTATAACTTCTTAAGGAAGTAGTTGATGTCTAGTGAGATAAACTCAGTTAAAAAAAATTTAAGTATTGTCAAACCAGAGCAAAATAATTTGGCGGATAACGTTCCACCTTGGTCTAACTTTGGACATATTGATGTATTAAAAAAATGGATGGAAGAGGTTAAAAATGCAATCTCATCGAACATTGATATTCATGGTTGGGATTTAGTTGGGCATGCAATTACCATCGTTGACTCCGACCATGATCGTTGCAAACAGATTTTACGAAGAGTTGCCTTTGATTTGAAGATTGAATTTAGAATAATAAGTGCCAATGAGATTTCTGACGCTTTTCTAGAAGATAAGAATTCTCTGAAGATAATTTGCCCTACCCTTATTTATCTTCAGCCTAATAAGTTTTTAGAGAATATAGACTATGAAAATTCAGGTAATGATGCGTCAAAGATTCAGGATAAAATTTGTAACCTTATCAAAAGTTTTGATCCGCTTTGCCCTGTCTTATTGAGCACTTCCATTGAAGACTTCAGCGGACTCTCAAAATCATTTCGCCAGGCAGGTCTTTTTGATCGCCGCTTTTCAATTGTCGAATATACCGTTGAAGAGTTAGGTTCTAGGTTTATTAAGCTTATTGGACAGCATTTATGTGCTGACTCAATAATCAACGGGCTAGTTAAAGTTGGAAAACTGGTTGAAATGAACTTTAGTAATGATAGACGTCAAGGTTTAATAGCACTTCGTCTTAAAAGAATTGCCAATCAAGAAAAAAGAAAAGTGGAGTTTGCTGACCTAGTACACCTAGCAATGGTAGGTAGTGCTGAAGCTGATACCTATCCAGTAGCATCCGATGAATATTTGCATAGAGTTGCTATTCACGAAGCTGGTCACGCATCAATATCTATCATTGATTCTAAGGGTGCCAATATACCAGAGTATTCCAGTATTATTGAATCAGAAAACTTCAGAGGTGTGGTTGCTGATTCATATGAATATCACCATGCACGAAATAATGATACAACATATATAAATTTTAGACATTCAGTTAGAGTGGCCTTAGCGGGCAGAGTCGCTGAGCACTTAATTTACGGCGCTAGTAACGTTAGCACTATGTCAGCTAGTGCAGACCTTAAAGATGCTAGTGAATTATGTAATAAGATGTTTGCATACAGAGGAATATCTGACAATATGGAGTCTTCTAATGGCGCAAGTGAACGGTTGAAAATTACATCAGATAATCCAAGTCAATCTGAACTATCTCAGATTGAAAATATGGTTACTAACTTCCTTTCCAAACAATATAAAATTGTTTACACGTTATTAGATGAAAATGTGTATATTCTCAACAGTATAAAGAACAAGCTACTTAGTAATAAATTACTTGATCAGAGTGACTTATTAAACCTTATTCATTCACTTAAAATAGAAAGCAAAGAATCAGTCTAAAAACCATTTTTTGTGGATATTAACTTAATGTGTAATAGATGCCTTCTAATAAATTAAATAAATAGAATTGTCTGGGTTTTTGACGATGCAATGATAAAAAAATAGTCCGACATTTGGAAATGAAAGGTGAGTTATGAATTATTACTTAGCGACTTGGAAGCCAGAAAACGGTGATTATACAACTGAAGATTATGAGATTATGAGAAAGGAATTTCGTGAGAAAAATACAGTACACACATCTTGGAGAATTAGATCTAAAGTAAAAAAAGAGAATTCTAAAGTAATTTTACTTAGACAAGGAAAAGTTACTGGAATTTTCGGTTTTGGTTTTATTACTAATGTCTTAAGATCTGAGGAACTACACTATAAAAACCATTATGAAATTCAATTTAACAATTTAAGAGATAGCTCTGGCGCGCCCTTAATAAGTAAAAATGACTTAATTGCTGAAGGTGTCCCAGAATCACTTCTAAATTCAGAGTCAAGTGGCAATGGAGTTGTGGAAGAAAACGTTATTAATTTAATTGATAATTTGTGTATAAAACTATTGGCACACACGCTTAGTGATTTATGCACACAGAAATGTTTAAAATGGTAGCTACTAAATATTACTACTGGATTTTTTAAAGATTAAGTCTATTAGGATTTTTTGTTGAAAACCAACCTTACAAATACTGGAAGATTAATAATGAAGAATAAAACGCCGACAATTATAGAGTTATCAGGTCTTTCTACATTTATGGAATGTAAAAAATTAAACTCTGCCCAACTTAGTGCTTATGTTGCCAGAAAAAATGAAGGTGGAGATGGCTTCGAACAATTAACAACCTCTTATCAAGATGAGGCGGACATTTCTGTTATGGGTATTCTTCCTGATACAAGCTCTGTGATTATAAATGGTGAAGTCTATTACGATGATCTAGATGATATTAACTTGAATTGTGTTGTTATTAGCTACCCTAGGGTAAATTTGTTGGATCTTAATGAAGATGAGTTTTGTTTCTTTCACAGCGAAATTGAAAAAGGGCGTTGGGGTAGCCTCGAAATAGAGGGAGAGTTTGACAGTTCAAAACTTGTTTTTATCAAACGACAGTTAGAACTGCCGAACGGGGATGACTTAACGCTTCTTACTGCGGAATATGACGGCAATACATTTGGTTATGATAGTCCAGATCAAATTTCGGTAAATAATTCAGTGTATGACTATCTTACTGAAAAAGTTGCATAACAGTTGTAATTCAAGATTTACAAATACTTTGCAAATAGGGGCTGAGCTGACCGTCATTTGTAAATAATTAATTCTAAAGTGTAAGTGAAATAAAGAATAATTATATAAATTTAAGAACGGCTACACCAACCCACAAATTTGTAAAATATAGAGGTCAACTTACATTGGCCGATTAAATAAGTTAGTTTTTAAAATATTGAATACAAATGCCTGAGATGCAGCTAATCAATGACCATTTTGGGTCGTAAACCACTGGCAAATCACCCCACTTAGTCGTATAGCTAGGACTCTTATTTTCTTGCTTCATACGCCAGGGTCTGATGAAGCCTTCACTAGCAAGCTTGATTGATTCCTTACCCATTTTACGGTTAATGCCATCCATGACTGTCATGAGCGCATCTGAACTAGGTAATCTAGCAAATAAATCATTTTGTAGGTGTTGACGAGTAACCAGTTCACTTAAAACTATCCCTGCTTTAGCGTAACTATAATTAGATCTGTAGATCTGTTTTAAGGCCCATAGCGCGATGTTGGCTAATAACCTAGTGTCATCTGTAGGGTTGGGAAGAGGGATGCGTATACCGTTGCTATATTGCTTCTCATCTAGCTTGAATGGACTGGTTGCAATATACACATACACTACACCTGCAAGGGACTGCTGTTTACGTAATTTAACAGCAGCGGTACTTACATAAAGTGTAATTGACTCAGCTAGGCTGTTGTAGTCTTCTACCGGCTGCCCAAAACTTCTAGAACTCATAATCTGCTGCTTAGGGGGTGCAATGTCTTCTAGCTCAATACACACCGTCCCGTTCAATTCACGAACGGTCTTCTCCATGACCACGCTAAACTGTTGTCGTAGTTGTTCGGGATTCGCACGCTTCAAATCCAGTACGCTATTAATGCCTAGTGCTTGTAGCTTAGGCGCAAGCTTGCGACCAATACCCCATATCTCACTCACATCAATCTGACTAAATAACAAATCAAGTTCGGCACTAGACAGGTTATTCAGATTACACACGCTATTAAACACGGGTTGTTTTTTAGCGCAGTGATTGGCGAGCTTAGCTAAAGTCTTGGTTGAACCGATGCCGACGCAGACGGGTAAGCCTGTCCATCTGAGTATGCGTTTACGCATATGCTGTCCGTACTTAATTAAGTCTCGTGATTGAAAGCCAGTGAGGTCTAAAAACGATTCATCAATGGAATACACTTCTTGGTCTGGGCTGTATTCACGTAAGATGCTCATGACACGATTACTCATGTCTGCATACAAGGCATAGTTGCTAGATAAGCCAATCATGCCATGTTGTTTAGCTAAATCTTTTAACTTAAACCACGGCGCACCCATCGGCACGCCTAATGCTTTAGCTTCGTTACTACGTGCGATGGCGCAGCCGTCGTTGTTAGACAGCACGACTACAGGCCTACCAACAAGCTTAGGATTAAAGACACGCTCACAAGAAACATAGAAGTTATTTACGTCTATGAGCGCAATGCTACGCACTTACTTAAACCGTCTAAATGAACCTGTTACAACGCCCCATATCTCGAAGTTCATCTCTTCTGTGATCTCAATAGGTGAATAAGCACCCGTCGAGTTAGCTGGTAATAAGCGCACTACACCGTCAGTGCGACTCAATGTCTTGATAGTAAATTCTCCGTCTAATACAGCAAGCACAATGTCACCGATTACAGGTTGCCTAGAACGATCAACCACGGCTTTATCCCCCGGCAACAATCCAACATCGATCATGGAATAACCTTGGATAGTCACGAAGAAGGTTGCGTCTTTTTGATTGATTAAGAACTCGCTAGGATCTAGGCGTTTTTCTACATGATCTTCAGCAGGGCTAGGGAATCCAGCGGAAACTTTAGAGCTGTAAAGCGGTAACTTAATCGATGTTGCGTATAAGGTAGGCCACTCAAATTCAGTCACTGCATCAATATCTGCTTTAACCTTCTTGCGTTGATATGCCGCTAGGAAGTCCTTGATGATAGGTGCCTGACTCTCAGGAATACGTACTACGGTCGTCGATTCACCGAACTTGCCAGTGCCGACTTTACGGCCCGCACCGGTACGTATCCCACCTCGTTTTATGTTGTTCATTTGATTATTGTAACATTATTCATATCACGTATAATTAAATCATAAGATATTTTTAGGAGATTAATATGGCGCTCACACCAAAACAAACAGCATTCGTCAATGAGTACGTAGTATGTCGCAATGGCGCTGAGGCGGCACGTAGAGCGCAGTATGCCGTACCAAGCGCTAGGCAGATGGCCTCTGAGAACCTAACAAAACCAGACATTCAGGCCGCCATTAAGTCTAAGGAAGAAGAGCTAGCTATGAAGCTAGATCTAGACCGCGATACCGTTATGGCAGGGGTATTCAGTGGCATCACTCAAGCTAGGGAGAATAACGACGGTGGTAACGTTATTCGAGGCTGGTTGGCAGTGGGGAAGATAACTGGCTTTGACAAGCCTGACAGACCTAAGAGCGACTTAGGAAGTGCTACGGACGGTGAGCTACAAGCTAAGTTCGACGCGCTAAGTGACGAAGAGCTTTTAGCTATTGCAGTGGGTAACTAGCGAATTTTCAGTGTACCCATTGGTGTACCCATCAGCTTCTAGAAAGACAAAAGGCTTACAGATATTAATCTATAAGCCTTTGTTTTTATTGGTGCGCCCGGAGCGATTCGAACGCCCGACCCCTTGGTTCGTAGCCAAGTACTCTATCCAGCTGAGCTACGGGCGCATGGGCAGTATTATACGACATACTGCTTATTTCTTAAAGTGAAAATTTCATCTTTAAGCTAATTGGCGGAGAGCGAGGGATTCGAACCCTCGATACAGATTTAAGCCCGTATGCTTCCTTAGCAGGGAAGTGCCTTCGACCACTCGGCCAGCTCTCCGTTTATTACGCTAATATTTCAACTAATGTTTCTTAATTGAGGGCGCGATATTACTTCAATCGTGCCTAAAAATCAATTTAAAATTAAATCAAAAGCTATTGATTAAGCTTACCAATAAACTACATGCCTTCTAGTTCGAAAGCTTTATGTAAAACACGTACTGCTAGCTCTAAGTATTTTTCATCGACCACTACAGCAATTTTAATTTCTGAAGTTGAGATCATTTGAATGTTGATGCCTTCCTCAGCGAGCGTACGGAACATTTGACTAGCAATGCCAACATGCGAACGCATGCCTACGCCTACAACAGAGACTTTAGCAATTTTGTCGTCACCACTGATTTCGCGCGCACCAATATGACCTTGTACTTTTTCACGCAAAATATTGAGGGCTTTATTCATCTCATTTTTGTGCACAGTGAAGGTGAAATCCGTTGTTCCATCTGCACCAGTGTTTTGAATAATCATGTCAACGTCGATATTAGCGTCAGCAATAGGACCTAAAATTTGATAGGCAATACCTGGTTTATCTGGCACGCCAAGTACGGTAATTTTGGCTTCATCACGATTAAATGCAATGCCTGAAATAATGGGTTGTTCCATGTTGTCTTCTTCCTCAAATGTTATTAGTGTGCCGTCGCCTTCTTCTTCAAAACTGGAAAGCACACGTAACTTAACTTTATATTTACCTGCAAATTCTACGGAGCGAATTTGCAATACTTTTGAACCTTGGCTGGCTAATTCAAGCATTTCTTCAAAAGTGATTGATTTTAAGCGGCGTGCTTCAGGCACTACGCGTGGGTCAGTGGTGTAAACACCGTCTACATCAGTGTAAATCTGACACTCATCAGCTCCTAGTGCCGCGGCTAGTGCTACGCCAGTAGTGTCAGAACCACCTCGGCCTAATGTTGTGATGTTGCCATCCTTATCTACGCCTTGAAAGCCTGCAACTACGCATACATAGCCCGCATCTAAATCTGCTTTAAGATTGAGTTGATCAATGTCTAGAATGCGTGCTTTGGTGTAAGCGTTGTCAGTCAGAATTTTAACTTGTGCGCCAGTATAACTTTTGGCTTTAATACCTAGCTCGATTAATGCTAGCGCAGTCATGCCGATAGTGACTTGCTCACCCGTTGAGATGATCATATCTAATTCACGCGGATCCGGCTCAGCCATCAGTTCTTTGGCTAGATTAATGAGTTTATTTGTTTCTCCAGACATAGCAGAAACAACCACTACGACTTGATGCCCCATTGCCTTATAACGTGCCACACGACGCGCTACATTGCGAATTCTTTCCGGATTAGCGACTGAGGTGCCACCATATTTTTGTACGATAAGTGCCATTTTTAACTCTTTTTTTGTCTATGCTATTTAAAATTAATTGCTAATTCAATTTACTGCTTATCCAGCCTTCTACGCTAGCAAGCGCTTGTGGCAAATGACTCGCATCGGTGCCACCTGCCATCGCCATGTCTGGCTTACCGCCACCTTTACCGCCAACTTGCTGTGCAACAAAGTTCACTAGTTCACCGGCTTTGACTTTGCTAATTAAGTCTGAGGTGACGCCAGCTGCTACAGTTACTTTTCCGTCATTCACGCTTGCCAGAACAATAACAGCAGATTTTAGTTTATCTTTTAGCTTATCCATTGTTTCGCGCAATGTATTGGCATCCGCACCTTCCAGTGTGGTCGCAAGCATCTTGATGCCATTTACATCTACTGCTTGATTAGCAATGTCATCCCCTTTGGCAGAAGCTAGCTTGCCTTTTAAAGCAGCCAGCTCGCGTTCTAGGCGGCGCGTTTGATCTAACAATGCATTAACCCGCGCGGGGATTTCAGCACGTAACACTTTCAAAGTGCCGGCAACGCCACCCAAGGCCGTTTCCATGCCTTGAACATAAAGGAGTGAATTTTCTCCTGTCACCGCTTCAACACGTCGTATGCCGGATGCAACACCACCTTCAGCCATGATGCTGAATAAGCCAATGTCACCGGTTCTACTTACATGCGTGCCACCACATAATTCTCGTGAAGCGCCAATATCCAGTACACGAACCTCGTCACCATATTTTTCGCCAAACAACATCATTGCACCTGTTTTCTGGGCATCCTCAATGGACATTGCCCGTGCCTGACAGGCTGTGTTGGCAAGGATTTCAGCGTTGACAAGGTTTTCTACTTGGCGAATTTGTTCATTGGTTAATGGGGCGTTATGCACAAAATCGAAGCGGGTTTTGTCTGCATCAACCAGTGAGCCTTTTTGCTGTACGTGACTACCTAATACTTCTCGTAGGGCTTTGTGCATTAAGTGTGTCGCAGAGTGGTTGCGCATGATGTTAGTGCGTGCGACTAAATCCACATTGGCTTTTAAGCTGTCCCCCACACTAAGCGTACCCGTTTTTAAAATGCCATGATGACCAAATACGGCAGCTTGAATTTTTTGCGTATCTTCAACAGCGAAAATTCCATTGCTACTTTTTAGTATGCCACTGTCGCCTACTTGGCCGCCAGATTCTGCATAAAAGGGTGTTTCGTCAAGCACTACAATGCCTTGCTCACCTTCGGTAAGCTGATTCACGGTGCTGCCGTCTTTGTATAAGGCCAATACTTTCGCGCTGGTTTCTAGTGTGGTGTAGCCCTTAAACTCAGAATTTTGACCACTGTATTCAAGGTTAGTGGCCATTTTGAATTTACCTGCTGAGCGCGCCTGCTCTTTTTGGCGTGTCATGGCAGCATCAAATGCAGCACTATCTACTGACACCTTGCGCTCGCGGCAGATATCAGCCGTTAAGTCGAGTGGAAAGCCAAAGGTGTCATGCAGTTTAAACGCTAAATCACCATTGAAAGTGAGGTTAGCCGATTTAGTCATAAGGGCTAGTTCTGTTTCTAAAATCTCCATACCATTTTCTATGGTCTCAAAGAAACGGTCTTCTTCTAATTTAAGCGTACTGGTAATACGTGCTTGTTCAGTTTTTAGTTCTGGGTAAGCATCGCCCATTTCAGACACTAAGTCCGCTACTATTTTGTGGAAGAATGCAGCGCGTGAGCCCAACTTGTAACCATGGCGAATAGCGCGGCGAATAATACGACGTAACACATAGCCACGACCTTCATTACCTGGAATCACGCCGTCGGCAATTAAGAACGAACAGGCCCGAATGTGATCCGCTAATACTTTTAAGCTAGGGCTAGTTAAATCAGTAGTTTTGGTTTCGCGAGCGGCGGCGGCGATTAACCCTTGGAATAAATCAATTTCATAGTTCGCATGTACATGCTGCAATACTGCTGACAAGCGCTCTAAGCCCATGCCTGTATCTACGGATGGTTTAGGTAGCGGATGCATTACACCTGCTTCATCGCGATTAAACTGCATGAACACGTTATTCCAGATTTCGATAAAACGATCACCATCTTCATCAGGGCTGCCAGGAGGGCCGCCAAAATGATGTTCGCCGTGGTCGTAGAATATTTCAGTACAAGGGCCGCATGGACCGGTATCGCCCATCATCCAAAAATTGTCAGAGGCGTAACGTGCGCCTTTGTTGTCACCAATGCGAATAATGCGAGCCGCTGGCACACCAATTTTTGTGAGCCAAATATTATATGATTCATCATCATCGGCATATACAGTGACGGTGAGCTTGTCTTTTGGGAGCTTGAAAACATCAGTCAATAATTCCCATGCGTAAGCAATAGCGTCTTCTTTGAAGTAATCACCAAAGCTAAAATTACCCAACATTTCAAAAAAGGTATGATGACGCGCTGTGTAGCCTACGTTTTCAAGGTCATTATGTTTGCCGCCAGCACGTACACATTTTTGGCTAGTGGTGGCGCGAGTATAAGGCCGTTTGTCAAAGCCAAGGAATACGTCTTTAAACTGATTCATCCCAGCATTGGTAAATAGCAACGTAGGGTCGCCATGAGGCACCAGCGAACTGGAGGCAACGACTTGGTGACCTTTTGAAACAAAAAAGTCGAGAAATGCTTTACGGATTTCGTTGCTACTAGGGTTGCTACTTAGTTTAATGGTCATTTTATTTTTCAATTAATATCTTTGAGCTATTTTCTTACTCTTCAACTTCAGTCTGATTTAATGCCTTTTTAATTACATCAAAGCCAAATCCTCGGCTTTGTAAAAATCTTGCTTGTTTAGCCCAATCTTCACGGCTAGTTGGACTGGCTTTATATTTCTTTTTGCACACGGCACGTGCATGCTCTAATTCATGCGCTTTTATTTCATCCACTGCATTGGCAATTAAGTCATCCGCCACACCTTTTTCACGCAACTCACTGGCAACTCTAGCACTGCCAAATCGAGCTTTTCTAGCATGCACGAGTTGCTCGGTAAATCTAGCATCACTTAGCCAGCCCCGTTTCTTAAAATCATCCAGTATGGCGGGGATATCGTCAGTTTCTTCGGCAAAAGCTTTTAATTTTTGAGCCAGCTCAAAGTAAGAGTATTCGCGCTTGCCCAGATAATCTAGCGCACGCTGCCGTAAACTTTTAGCTTGAAATTCTATGAGCTGGCCCCGTTAGATAATGAGTTAGGTGATTAATCTTCTTCAGCCCGCACTGCTGGCATTGCCTCTGCTAAGGCTTTCATATTGGCGCGTATTTTTGCGTCAATCTCATTAGCAATCGCTGGATGTGCCTTTAGGTAATCCCGTGAATTATCTTTACCTTGACCAATTTTCTCACCATTGTAGCTATACCAAGCACCGGCTTTTTCTAAGAATTTTGCATTAACGCCAAGCTCAATAATTTCACCTTCGCGTGAAATGCCTTCGCCATAAAGAATATCAAATTCAGCTTGTTTAAACGGAGGCGCTACTTTGTTTTTGATGACTTTGACACGGGTTTCAGAACCGATGACTTCATCACCTTTTTTGATTGCGCCAGTACGGCGAATATCTAAGCGTACTGAAGCGTAAAATTTAAGTGCGTTACCACCCGTAGTGGTTTCTGGACTACCAAACATCACGCCTATCTTCATGCGGATTTGGTTAATGAAAATTACCAAAGTATTGGTACGTTTAATGTTACCTGTTAATTTACGTAAGGCTTGGCTCATTAGGCGTGCTTGTAAGCCCATGTGTGAATCGCCCATTTCACCTTCAATTTCAGCGCGTGGTGTGAGTGCAGCAACCGAGTCAACTACGACAATATCTACCGAGCCAGAACGGACTAGCATGTCGACGATTTCAAGCGCTTGCTCGCCAGTATCCGGTTGTGAAATAAGCAAATCTGGTACATTAACCCCCAGCTTAGCCGCATACTGTGGGTCTAGCGCATGTTCAGCATCAATAAAGGCAGCCACACCACCTACTTTTTGCATTTGTGCAATGACAGAAAGCGTTAATGTGGTTTTACCTGATGATTCAGGACCATAAATTTCTACCACACGACCGCGTGGTAAACCACCAATACCTAGTGCAATATCAAGACCTAACGAACCAGTAGAAACTGATTGAATATCCTCGCCTATACTGCCATCACCCATGCGCATGATGGATCCCTTGCCGAACTGTTTTTCAATCTGTGCTAGAGCCGCGGCAAGTGCCTTGCTTTTGTTATCATCCATGGTGTTTTGCCTTTATGTTTTCTGAATTTTTCATCGCTTTTACGAGCCTGTAATTATTTCATAAATCAAGGCTTAAGGTAAGGGCAATCAGCCCTTCAATTAGGGTTTTTGCTGATTGCTGGCGAATTTGTTGGCGGTTGCCAATGAAGTGGTGAGTGGTCGTGAGTAGATCACAATTCAAGCCTCCCCAAGCAAAGCATACGGTACCCACAGGTTTAGCCTCACTTCCCCCAGTAGGGCCGGCAATGCCGGTGACTGAAGCGCTTAAATGACAACCACTTTTGCTTAATGCCCCCATCGCCATTTCAATTGCAGTTTCTTCGCTCACAGCACCGAAAGTCTTTAAGGTGCTGTTGGATACATTTAACAGCAATTCTTTAGATTGATTGCTGTAGGTAATAAATCCGCACTCAAACCAAGTCGAGCTGCCGGAGACTCTGGTGATAATTTCAGCGCATAAACCACCAGTACATGATTCTGCAAGCGTGAGGGTGAGTTTGCGTTGTTTTAGGTGCTGGCCAAGTTGTTCGGCTAAGGAGGTTAACTCATTATCGGCTGTCATTTAGGAAAACCTAATTACCGTCTGTAAAATTAAAATGGCATAAATGGCAGCGAGTAAGTCATCAAACATTACACCAAAACCATTTTTGAGCTTGGCATCACATTGTCGAATTGGAAATGGTTTCCAAATATCAAATAGACGGAATAATAAAAATGCCGTTAACCACCATTGCCATTCATTGGGTGTGAAAGCGAGCACTAACATCATGGCCACAATTTCATCCCAAACTATACCGCCATGGTCAGATACCCCTAGCGCTTTTCCGGTGACATGACAAAAATAAATGCCTATTAAGAATAGGGCGGTAATCACTATTAGCTGGGTTATTAATGGGTATACGGAAATCAGCCAAAATAATGGTAGTCCTACTAATGTACCAAAAGTGCCAGGGGCTTTTGGCGCTAAGCCACTTCCAAAACCTAAACCAAAAAAATGGGCGGGGTGTTGTAGTAAAAACTGTAAATCTGGGGTCTTAATTTGCGGATGTTTATTTAAAGTGGTCAAAACCGGCCCCCTCTAAATCTATGATTTCATCATTAAAGCCATGCACTGTTAATTGTGCATTATTAGTAATGCGCCCGATACAACTCAATGGTAGATTGAGTGATTCACTCAGTTGGATGATCCCAGCATGTTGTTCAGCCGGGGCAGTAAAGCATAACTCGTAATCGTCACCACCTGCTAATAGCATACTGAGGATGTTTTTATTATAAGAGTTGGCCCCATTTTCACTGCGCACCCCGATATTGCTTTTGCTTTCAGAGGCTTCTTTTAGTAACTCAATGCCTAAAGGTGCCGAGTGTGGAATATTGGCTAAATAAATAGCCGCGCCTACATTTGAGCGTTCGAGAATATGGCCTAAATCTGCCAATAAACCATCAGAAATATCAATCGCACTATTTGCAATGCCGCGTAAGGATAATCCTAAAGCCACTCTTGGCTGTGGCGTGTGTAGCGCCTTGGCGCAGCTTGTAAAAGCATCTGATGCTAACGTTAAGTTGCCCTGCATGTGTGCCAAAGCTAAGGCTGCATCGCCCAAATGCCCTGACAGCCAAATTTCATCATCAACCTTAGCGCCACTTCGTTTAATTGCTTGGCCAGTAGGTACTTCCCCCATAATTTGTATGCTGATCGTGAGCGGGCCGCGAGTGGTATCGCCGCCAATTAAATCGACGTTAAATACTTCGGCGCAGGTAAAAAAACCACGGGAAAATTCGGTTAGCCATGGTTGATTCACTTCTGGTAGCGCGATGGCCAATGTCGCCCATTTAGGACTGGCACCCATGGCTGCCATGTCGGACAGATTCACTGCGAGTGATTTCCAGCCTAACTGATAAGGGTCTGCATCAGCAAAGAAGTGTGTGCCTGCTACTAACATATCCGCTGAAATAGCCAGTTCCATGTTGTTCGCTATAGTAACGAGCGCAGCATCATCACCTACACCTAAAATGGTATGGTGCGTTGCACGAGTGAAATACTGATGGATTAAATCGAATTCTGACATAGTGATTTAAGCGGGTGTTTTAAGGGCAGATTTTGGCCTAAAGGATTGTATTATTGATTCGTTAGTTTCTATATAGGGGCCACCTATTAAATCTAGGCAATAAGGTACGGCGGCAAAAATGCCATGTACCTTTTGATGACCTTTATCATCTTTTAAGCCGGCTAGTGTTTGGGCGATTGCTTTGGGCTGCCCTGGTAAGTTGATAATTAAACATTGCTTACGAATCACTGCTACTTGTCTAGACAAAATAGCGGTGGGCACAAAGTTAAGGCTAATTTGCCGCATTTGTTCGCCAAAGCCTGGCATTTGCTTGTCTGCAATAGCAAGTGTCGCTTCTGGCGTGACGTCACGCAAAGCGGGGCCTGTGCCACCAGTAGTCAAAATTAAATGGCAAGCTTCATAATCGACCAAGTCGATTAAGGTCGATTCAATTTCAGCTTGTTCGTCTGCAATCAATCGTGTCTCGAATTGTATGGGCGTAATGAGCGCACTATCTAACCAATTTTTCAGAGAGGGTAAGCCTAAATCTTCATATTCGCCGCGGCTAGCACGATCGCTAATAGAAACTAAACCAATTTTAATGAATTCTTTTGTCATTTGTTTGTCATTAGTACTACGTTAAGACTTCATCATACCATTACCAACAATAAAGGATTTTTTCATGCGTACTTATGTTAAAAATTTAACCAATCAATCGTCAGTTAAAACGAAAGTAATCATTAAACAAAAGCCATCAGCCGGTTTGATGCTTGCTTGCTTGTTGAGTCTAGGCATGATGCTTGTTGCAACTCAGTTGTACGCAGCAGATGAGAATTTATATGCAAAAAATTATAAATCACAGAGCGCCCCTCAACTGAAATCACAAAGCCCTAATCCAGATACTAAAATGTATCTAAGTAATCATAAAGAGGATGACAATATTAGTATGCTTGAAAATGGTTATGACATGATGGGTTTTTCTGGATTTAGTGGCACCGATTCGCCTGTTGAAGCAGCATTGCAACATGGCAAAGCCATTAAAGCCGACACGGTACTGGTGTATCGGAAATATGGCTCAGCTAAGACAAGTAGCGCTAAATTTCAATTGATTAAACAAGCGGCTAAAAATGGTGGAGTAGTAGATGAAAAAGATTTAGTCGAAGGGCCAATCGAATACCAATATTATGCAAGTTATTGGGCTAAGTTACCTATGCCACTATTTGGTGTGCATGTCATCAAGTTGGTTAAAGTAGCTAGTGATGACACCGATATGAATGTGGCTGAGCCAGGATTGAAAATCATTGCGGTGATTAAAGATTCGCCGGCGGCTAAAGCCAATATTGTTAAAGGGGATGCGCTACTTAAAATTGGTGACGTTACGTTAGATAAAGCCGATGATTTATTTGCGGCAGTGAAGCGTTATGCCGGGCAGACTGTGCCAATTGAGTTGCAACACGATGGGGCTGAATTTAAAACAACTGCGGTATTAAATTCACGCCCATAAATTTATAGATAGTATTTAGTGCTCTAGCAAATTCAACTTAGTGGCAAGCCATTTGGTGCTAGTGGCTTGCACTAAAATAGTGAGCAAAATGGCCATAAAAGTGACGGATGCAATCACGTCACTATAGGGCACTTTCATGCCGACTAACATGCCTGCTAGTGCGCCTGGTATCACGCCGGTCTCGCGTGTCCAGCACATAAATAGCAATTCCTGAAGCGTCCATTTAGCACTGCGGTTAGGTAGTGCACAGGCAAATACCACTAACGGGCGTGAGATGAGCATAAACACAATCACCACACCTAAGGCTTCCCAACAATACTGATGAAGTAGCGCGAAATTGACTTGTGAGCCTAGCAATACAAAAATAAAAATACGCATAATGAGCGATGTTGTCAGGATGAAGTCTTCTAATTTACTTTCTTCATTTTCATTCATTTTAAAGCCCAGTAAATCTTTATTGCCTAATACGATGCCAAATACAAATACCGCCATAAAGCCGCTAGCATGCAGGTTATCTACACTTAAGTAAGCTGCCGCAACAGACATGAGGGTGACGATGGGTGCGTATTCAGCTAGAAAGCTGTATTTTTCATGAGCAATAAATAAAGCGGCTAAGTACCCCATTACTGCCCCGCCAACTAAGCCGAGTAAGGATTGTTGTAATAGAGAGAGTAAGTTTGCGCTAATAGAAAAATCTGTGCCTGACACCGCCACACCTAGCACGGCAAAGGTTAAG
>CAILFU010000146.1 GCA_903833595.1 uncultured Pseudomonadota bacterium | reverse complement strand
TGGCATATTGGTATTGGATAGCATGGCTATTTGTTCTGCAACCATGCGATCACGTTGGCTTACGCCTACGGTATCTATCAAAATAGTATGTTTGTTTTTGAGTTCATTGAGTGCAATTTTAAGATCGGCTTCATCTTTCACTGCATGGACCATCACACCAAGAATCTTGCCATAGATTCTGAGTTGCTCATGACCGCCGATACGATAGGCATCAGTAGTAATGAGGCCTAAATTTTTAGTGCCATGTTTCATGACGTAGCGTGCAGCTAATTTAGCAGTAGTCGTAGTTTTGCCAACCCCGGTTGGCCCGATTAAGGCAAATACGCCACCTTGATCTAAGACTTCAGTATCGTTTTCTATGGTATTTAAGTTGAGGGCAAGAATAGATTTAACCCAAGTCACTGCTTTTTCTTCAGTTAAATTATCTGGCATTTTTTCAGCCAATTGCCTTGATAGTGAAGCGCTAAAGCCGGCAGAGAGCAATATGCTTAATATTTTTGATTTGCTTGGATCGCGCTGCTGAATATTGCCCCATGATAGTGTGGTGAGTTGTGATTCAATCACACTACGCATGTTTCGCATCTCATTTAGCATTTCTGACATCTGTGTGTCAGCTTGTTGACTATTTTTGATTTGCGGACTGTAAGTTTGTGTTGTAGCTACTTTAGCTGTTGTTTGTTGAGGGGATGCAGTTTTTACGACGGCATCATACATGTCAATTTTAGCCGCTTTATTCACTGCGCTATCAGGCGTTTGAGAACGATTGTTTTGAAGCAGTGACAGTAATGTAGTTGGTTCGCTACTATCATATTTTGATGATTGCGCTTTAGATGAAAGATTGTCTGGCGTATCAAGACCATTTGAGTGATGCGTATCAGTTTGGCTTTCTATCATATTGTTCATATCTTCTTCTTTGAAGGCCATGATTTCATTTCCGCCATTCATTGCGCGATTAGAGAGTATGACCGCATCTTCACCAAGTGCTTTACGCACCATGCTTAGTGCTTCACGTGAGTTTTTTCCGAAAAATCGTTTAATGTTCATGCTGAACCTCCAATAAGACTAGTGACACGTATGGTTTTTGAATCAGGTAATTCTTCGTGAGAAATCACGCGTAAGTGGGGTACCGCGCGACGTAAAAATTTCGAGAGCGCTGCCCTTATAGGTGCTGAAACCAATAATACTGGCGTCATGCCCATTTGTTCTTGTTGCTTTGCAGCTGATTCAGCTTGCCTAGAAAGCGTTTCCGCCATGCTAGGCTCTATTGCTGAACCGGTAGTGCCGTTGCCTTGCATTGCCTGTGTTAGCAGACGCTCAAGGTTGCTGTCTAGCGTCATTACTGCAACTTCATTACCGATTGGGAAGAGTTGTTGCACAATTGCTCGGCCAAGGCGAATCCGCACTAGTGCTGTTAGCTCATTGGTATCTTGTGTTTGGCTGGCATATTCAGAAAGTGTCTCGACAATGGTACGCATGTCACGAATATGCACCCCTTCAGTCAATAGGTTTTGTAGCACTTTTTGAATGACGGATAGTGAAATTTGCTTAGGTACTAGGTCTTCAATTAATTTGGGCGAATCTTTACTAATATGATCTAGAAGTTGTTGCACTTCTTGGCGACCTAGCAACTCAGCAGCATGCATAGAAATAATATGATTTAAATGTGTTGCAATCACAGTCCCCGCATCGACTACGGTATAGCCTCTATTTTGAGCATCATCACGCGTATTACTATCAATCCATACTGCTGGTAGACCAAATGCTGGATCTGTTGTTGTGGGGCCTGGCAATGCGCCAGTCACCATACCTGGATCTATGGCTAAATATTCACCGAAATGTGATTCGCCGCTGGCAATATCAACACCCTTGAGGGTGATGCGATAGCTAGAAGGTTTTAGTTCTAGGTTATCCCGAATATGCACCGTTGGCGCTAAGAAGCCAACTTCTTGTGCAAATTTTTTACGTAATCCTTTAATGCGTTTTAGTAAATCGCCACCTTGTGTTTTATCTACTAATGGAATTAAGCGGTAGCCAACTTCTAGGCCAATCAAGTCAACAGGGGTGACATCATCCCAGCTCGCTTCGTCAGTTTCAGAAATGACTTCTGGTTTTTCTATGATGACTGGCGTTGCATCAGCAGCTTTCTTTTGTTCTGCAATGACATAAGCCATGCCTGCTAGTAGCGCTGCTAACATCAAAAATGCAAAGTGTGGCATACCAGGAATAGCACCCATGCCACCAATAATACCTGCTGTGACATAGACAACTTTAGCATTGGAGAATAACTGCGTTACTAATTGACCGCCAATGTCTTCATTATTGGCGACTCGAGATACCACGACACCTGCTGCTACTGAAATCACTAGAGATGGAATTTGCGCAACTAAGCCATCACCAATGGCTAGTAACGTATAGTTTTTAACGGCATCGGCAAAGGCCATGTCGTGTTGAACGACACCAACAATCAGTCCGCCAAAGATGTTGATGATAATGACCATGATGCCGGCGATTGCATCACCTCGAACATACTTACTGGCACCATCCATCGCACCATAGAATTCTGATTCTTGACTCACTTCAGCGCGACGGCGGCGAGCCTCATCTTCACCAATCAAACCCGCGTTTAGGTCGGCATCAATGGCCATTTGTTTACCTGGCATTGCATCTAAGGTAAAACGTGCGCCAACTTCAGCAATACGACCAGCACCCTTGGTCACTACTGTAAAGTTGATGATGGTTAAAATGATAAATACCACAATACCCACTGTGTAATTGCCGCCAATTAAAAAGTGTCCAAACGCTTCAATGACTTTACCTGCAGCGTCTGGCCCACTATGACCTTCAGCCAATACTACACGGGTTGAGGCCACGTTAAGAGACAAGCGCAACATGGTTGTCATCAGTAATACTGTTGGAAAAGCAATGAAATCGAGCGCTTTTTTAGTTTGTAGGCCGATGAGTAATACCATGATTGAAAGTGCAATGTTAAAGCTAAACAACACGTCTAGGATGACTGCTGGTAAAGGCAAGATCATCATTGAAAGTAGCAATACAATAATGAGCGGCGGCGCTACATTACGGCTACTTAATTTATTCATCCAGCTTGGAAGGTTAAGCGAGTTCATTAAGCAAATACCTCATCTAATGCCTTACTTGGAGCAGGTAAAAGGCTATGTGGATCTAGTGCTTCAGGTACAGGTAAAGCTTTCGGTATTTCTGGGCGGAAACCACCATCCTTTTTGAAGATTCTCATTTGAAATACATAAGCGAGCACTTCAGCTACAGCTGAATACAAAGCCTCAGGAATTTCATCATTTAATTCAGTATGTGCAAACAAAGCGCGAGCGAGCTTAGGTGACTCCATAATAAGAATATTATGTTCAGAAGCAATTTCACGAATCTTAAGTGCCATGACATCTGCCCCTTTAGCAACAACGATAGGGGCACGCATACCCTCATCTTGATATTTAATGGCAACTGCATAGTGTGTTGGGTTGGTAATCACAACATCTGCTTTAGGTATTTCAGACATCATTCTGCGTTTCGCCATTTCACGTTGTTGCTGGCGAATTCTGGCTTTAATTTCTGGATTACCCTCAGATTCTTTTGATTCTTGACGCACTTCTTCTTTAGTCATTTTTAGTTTGCTGGCGTAATGATAGAGCTGGTAGGGCACATCTATAGCGGCGATAAAAACCAAGGCGCTCACAATAGATAGAAATGCCATGAGCATTAAGTGATTGACTTGCGTGATGCTGGTTTTTAAGGGTAATAGCGAGAGCGATAAAATAGGCGCCATATCGTGAGAAATGACAATATAGGCAACGGTTGCGACTACTAAAGTTTTTGCGATAGATTTAATAAGCTCAATAGCAGCGTTCTTAGACATCATATTGCTTAAGCCTGATATGGGGTTAAGGCGACTAAATTGAGGTACAAAGGCTTTGCCACTGAATACCCAGCCACCAATAACAATGGGCGCTGCTATGGCCATAATGATGATGATAAGTGCCAGCGGTGCAAAGGCCAGCAATAATGAGTAAATGTTATCGGCAGTTCTCATCAGTAATACGATAGGGTCAAAAGCAGCTGTACGATCAAAATTTAAGCCGGCAGTCATAGAGTTTTTCAATGCTTGATTGAGATGATCACCCATAACCAATATGCCCATGCCAGCGCTAAATAGAACCGTCACCGTCGCGAGTTCGCGAGAGCGTGGAACATCACCTTCTTCCCTGGCTTTTTCTAAGCGCTTGGGGGAGGCCTGTTCGGTTTTTTCTAAATCGCTGTCTTCTGCCATGACGATGCCTAATGTTGTTTAATTATGTAATTACTAATGAATTACTTTGTTTCCTAATTAGGATGAATTATTAGGCGAATTGATGCGATTGTATCTTTGGAATAAAAGGGTGAAAGCTATCCTTTCTTCAAGCCAACATCTAAAAATTAGTCTGTTTGACGATGCTAAATAGCGCATTTGTTGATTATTTTTAAATAAATTGCTCAATAAAAACAATGAGATAAAAATATTTTCAATTATTTTTTAAATTACCCTAAAGTTTTATAAAGTGCTGCCGATAAAGATACATAAGAGAAGCCATTATTGTTTTTTTAATACGTTATTAGATGGTTTGATTCATTAATAGAGATATGTCAGATGTAGGACATGAATAACGGTAAAGCCGACAGAAACTTTAGGATATTTTTTAAATGAGTTTAATGAGTTAAATCATTTTTAACTGTATTTCGTGCATTTTTTCAATAGTTAAGTGCATGAAATTGATGGAATTTTACCAGCCTCGTAGGTGTTTGTAAGACAAACACCTACGAGGCTGTGCCTGTTTGTCCGACTTAATATACCGACAAGCGCTAATTGTAAGTAGCGACCAAGAAGCTCAAAGTACGCCCCATACGTGATACACATTTAACAGATGTTCAGACAAAGGGGAATTAAAATGAATGAAATTGAAATTCTGTCAGAAATAAAAGATGCTAACTTAAATTATCTAATGTTAGCGCAACAACTCATCCGTTCAGACAAAGCAACTGCCATCTTTCGTCTAGGTATCAGCAAAGATATTGCTGATTTGCTAGAAGGTTTAAGTAACCTACAGCTACTTAAATTGAGTAGCGCTAACATGATGCTAGCACGCTTCCGTTTTGATGATAGCTCTATCCTTGGCATGCTAACCAACTATACCAAAGATCGTTCACAAGCACATTTACACACAGCTGTGCTAATGGCTGGTCAAAACGCCGAAGCAATGGCGTAGTGGTAAGCGTTAAGTAAAGTTTAATTCATTACGTGAATTTTAGGTAAAAGAGAAAACATCATGCAAAAGAAAAGCGTAGTAACCGAATCAGAGCAAATCCAGTTGGCCATACAAATGATTAAACTGGGCGCTAGACTACAATTGTTGGAATCTCAAACAAGTTTATCTCGTGAGCGTTTGATCAAACTTTACAAAGAGTTGAAAGGTGTTTCACCACCCAAAGGGATGTTGCCCTTCTCTACAGATTGGTTTTTGACCTGGCAGCCTAATATTCACTCATCTATTTTTTATAATATTTATAAATTTATGGTGGATTATACGGATGTAAAAGGAATACATGCCATTATTAAAGCCTACAGTTTGTATCTGCAACAAGTGGAGCACAATCTGAGCAATGAAGGTGCGGAACCCGTTTTATCAATGACCCGCGCTTGGACTTTGGTGCGATTTGTAGAAAGCAAAATGCTGAAAACACAAAACTGCACTTGCTGTAATGGCAGTTTTGTCGTGAATACCTATGATTTGAATCAAAAATATGTATGTAATTTGTGTCATGTGCCGTCACGCGCAGGTAAGACTAAGAAAGCCAAAGAACTTACCTACA
Source organism: uncultured Pseudomonadota bacterium (assembly GCA_903833595.1). Classification (GTDB taxonomy): domain Bacteria; phylum Pseudomonadota; class Gammaproteobacteria; order Burkholderiales; family Methylophilaceae; genus Methylotenera. The sequence goes on along the minus strand of CAILFU010000146.1, from coordinate 37 downwards.
AAATTGTCGCCATGTCAGCTTGATAAATTAAATTACT
>CAILFU010000145.1 GCA_903833595.1 uncultured Pseudomonadota bacterium | reverse complement strand
TTTTGTCGTGAATACCTATGATTTGAATCAAAAATATGTATGTAATTTGTGTCATGTGCCGTCACGCGCAGGTAAGACTAAGAAAGCCAAAGAACTTACCTACAAAATTGTCGCCATGTCAGCTTGATAAATTAAATTACTCAACAAATGTTGGTGAAGCCATCCCTAGCTCAACGCCCCCTAAATAATCATTTTGAGCTTAGCGCTTTGCCAGCGAGCAATGTAAATGGTAAGCAGAATTTTAGGCCAGTACGCTTAATTCCTGCCGCATTGGCCATCCTTGTTCAATGTGCCGCATTCATTAGTCTAGTGGCTATCTCATGGTTTGCTGGGCTATTGGCCAATGTCTATTTTTCGACTACTTTAAGTGTTTCTACAATCACGTTAGTGCTGATGCAGGCATTATTGGCAGCCTGTTTTTCATATTGGGTTGGCATGGCCCGTTGGTGGCGTTGGATACACTTTAGTTTCCCTGTGGCCTTGTGGGGTATGCTTCATTGGCACCTGCCGACTGAAATTTATTTAATTGGGTTTATGATAAGTCTAAGTCTATATTGGACTACTTTCCGAAGCCAAGTGCCATTTTTCCCCTCTAAACCTATTGTCTGGCAACAAGTCGCTAAAATCATCCCCAAAGATAAGCCATTGCGTTTGATTGATATTGGTAGTGGTTTAGGTGATATGTCTATGTGCATTGCTAAGTTACGACCGGATAGCTACATTGAAGGCATAGAAATTGCGCCATTGCCTTGGCTAATCAGCTATGTGCGCGGCAAAATGAGACGCTCTGCAGCAACCTTTAAAATAGGTGACTACCACACACTCAATTTTGCAAATTACGATGTTATTTTTGCTTATTTGTCCCCAGTTGCGATGATCACTTTATGGGAAAAAGCATCCCATGAGATGCTGCCTGGCAGTCTTTTAATTAGCCTTGAATTTGAAATACCTGAGGTTAAGCCAACCTTACGAATTGCGAGCATGAGTAATTCTCCAATCATCTATGTGTGGAAAATTCCTTAGATTGAATGACAAGCAAACACAATGTAAGCCTGAAAATCCCTTTTTGTTCTTCAGATTGATTTATCAAATTGATTGATATCCTAGTGCTAATTATTAACCTACGTAAATTCTACGTGCCGTTTAGGAGTTTGCAAGTATGCTAGTTGGCGTTGGATATGTCATAGTGATTTTTTCCATATTTGGCGGATTCGCCATGGCTGGCGGTTATTTGGCTAGCCTATGGCAACCACTAGAATTTTTAATGATTTTTGGCGGTGCATTCGGTGCTTTTGTTGTAGGTAACGATATGAAAGCTGTCAAATCTACCATGAAAGCTTTGCCAACATTAGTGAAAGGGTCTAAATATAACAAAGCCTTATATATGGACTTACTTGCGCTTTTGTTTGAGATTTTAGCCAAAATTCGTAAAGACGGCATGCTGTCTATTGAAAATGATGTCGAGAATCCTGAGGCTAGTCCGCTATTTAGTAAATACCCAATGTTGCTCAGTGATCACCACCTGATTGAATTTATTGCTGACTATTTGCGCTTAATGGGTTCTGGCAATATGGATGCCTTTCAGATTGAAAACCTGATGGACAATGAAATTGAAACACATCATATGGAAGGCCATGTACCAGTCAGTTGTGTTGCTAAGTTAGGGGATGGTTTGCCAGCATTTGGTATTGTCGCAGCGGTGATGGGCGTTATACACACCATGGAAAACGTTGCATTGCCACCCGCCGAACTTGGCATTTTGATTGCGCATGCATTGGTAGGCACTTTCTTGGGTATTTTATTAGCTTATGGCTTTGTTGGCCCACTTTCTGGTTTATTGGAACAGAAGTTAGAAGAGAGCACTAAAATGCTCCAAACAGTAAAAGTGACATTGCTGGCGAGTCTTAATGGCTATGCTCCTGCGATTGCGATTGAGTTTGGGCGCAAGGTGCTCTATTCAACTGAGCGCCCTGGTTTCCTTGAGCTTGAAGCGTATGTTAAGCAGGCTAAGGCCGCTAAGTAACCCTATGTATTTGCCTATCAATAAAATCAATCGTAGATAACTCATGGCTGAAAGTCGCGTTCGCCCCATTATCGTCAAGAAAATTAAAAAAGCTGCCCATGGCCATCATGGCGGTGCGTGGAAAATTGCCTATGCTGACTTTGTGACGGCAATGATGTCATTCTTTTTATTGATGTGGTTGTTAGGGGCAAGCTCAGATGCTCAGTTGGAAGGTATCGCAGAATATTTCAAAACACCGTTAAAAGTAGCATTAATGGGCGGTAATATGGTGGGTACCAGCGATGCGTTAATTAAAGGTGGCGGTAAGGACTTGACTAAAAAACAGGGGCAGGTGAAGCCTGTCGATGGACCCAAAGGAAAACAAAAAGTAGTTGATATTAAAGATGTAAAAGAAGCGTTAAAGAAAGAAGAAACCGCAAAGCTTGAAGAGCTGAAGAAGAAAATTGAAAAGGCGATTGAAGATAGTCCTACCTTAAGTAAATTCAAAAACCAGTTGTTACTTGATATTACGTCAGATGGCTTACGAGTACAGATTGTGGATGAAAAAAACCGACCTATGTTTAATTCATCTAAAGCTGAATTGCAGCCGTATGCCAAGCAAATACTACAAGAGTTAGGTCAGATGTTTAATGGCGTGACTAATAAAATTAGTTTGTCTGGGCATACCGATGCAACACCTTATCCCAATGGCGAAAAATCCTACAGTAATTGGGAGTTGTCTGCCGATCGGGCTAATGCGTCTCGTCGAGAGCTTGTAGCTGGGGGTATGGATGAGACAAAGCTCTTGCGCGTCGTAGGGCTGTCATCAGCAAGCTTGTTTGATAAAGAAAATCCTTTGAATCCAACGAATCGACGAATCAGCATCATTATTATGAATAAACAAGCGGAGGAGAATGTGTTGAAAGATGCCGCCGCAATTAACGTCCCTTCCAGCGCAGATGCCTCAGAGGCTATTAAAGCGCTGCAGTGATTTGTCTATTGTTTTACACTAAGCTTGGTCTAAAGATGCAAATAAGTGACTAAGAAGAGGTTGGCAATATTTTGTTGCTATTATCACTATCCCACAGCAGGTAAACCCGACAATCAAACTCCAGTTGGTGGTAGTTTGGTTCCATGTATTGGCAAAGTTGGTAAAATGCTTTGTCGTGGTTACGCTCTTTTAGATGCGCTAATTCGTGCACAACAATCATCCGTAAAAATTCGGCAGGTGTCGTTTTGAAAAAAGAGGAAATCTTAATTTCTTTCTTTGCTTTAAGCTTTCCCCCTTGTACCCGAGAAATGGCTGTATTCAGGCCAAGTGCGTGATACTCTATGCTGAGTCTATTGTCGTAATGTACTTTGTCTAAGATTGGCGCGTTCCGCAAAAACGCTTGTTTAATCTCGTTGCTGTATTGATATAGCGCTTTATCAGTTTGAATAGAATGCGATTCTGGGTAGCGTTCTGAGAGGTATTCGCCCAACTTATTTTGCGCTTGTAATTGACGTATTTTTTCCTG
>CAILFU010000144.1 GCA_903833595.1 uncultured Pseudomonadota bacterium | reverse complement strand
GTGGCCATGACCGCCAATGCACTCGCAGCTGATAGGCAACGCTGTATGGATGTGGGTATGAACGACTTTATTCCTAAACCGATTGAGCCAGATTTTCTCTGGGCCACCTTACTTAAATGGATACCAGTGCGCCAACCCGCATCGCCTAGCAAACCTAAAAGTAAAGCTAAAAAATCACCATCCCTTGCCTATGCTACCGATTTTAACATTGCCGGTATTAACGCCGCACCAGCGTTAACGCGCATGATGGGCAATGTGACACTGTATGAGGCTAGCTTGCGTAAGTTCTGCACGCAACAAGCTGATATGCCAGCGACTTGTCGTAACGCACTGACGGCTAAAGATACCACCACAGCAAAGCGCGTAGCGCACACCTTAAAAGGCGTAGCCGCCAGTATAGGGGCTGATGCATTGAGCACAGAGGCTGCCAATTTAGAGATTGCCATCACCAACCAACTGCCGGTTTCGAAGTTAAAACCGTTGATTGATAAGATAGAAGTGCATTTAAGGACATTAATTGCCGACATACAGCAACATTTACCGCCATTAGTGAGCCCGCCTACGGCAGATAAAGCCACAGCTAAAGCGGCAGTCGCTGAGCTAGACAAGTTGCTGGCCGATAGCAACCCAGAAGCCATGGCATGGCTAGATCAACACAGCCAGGTATTGGCAACAGCCATGCCAGCAGACCGTGTCGCTGAAATTCAAACCTTGGTGAGAGCCTTTGAGCTTGATCAAGCCTTGCTGTTACTTCGTTTGGTATAATATTCACAGGAAACGCAATGGATCATTTAAAACAAGCCCCTACAGAAGAAGCGCGCGGCACCATTTTAGTCATTGATGATAGCCCTGAAATTTTGGGCATTGTGAATGAACTACTTAAAAAAGACTACCATATTAAAGCGGCCAATTGCGGCGAAAAAGGTCTATTACTCGCCAACGCTGAGCCTAAGCCGGATCTTATTTTGCTGGACGTGATGATGCCAGATATTGACGGTTATGAGGTATGTAAGCGTCTGAAAGCCAATCGCTTAACGCGCAATATCCCCATCATCTTTTTATCGGCCATGAATGATGATAGCGATTTAGAAAAAGGCTTTGCCTTAGGCGCGGTGGATTACGTCACCAAGCCGGTTCACGGTGTGGTATTGCTGGCACGTGTCAAAGCCCATTACAACTTAAAACTGGTCGCTGATTTTGCTAAAGACAAAAATACATTTTTGGTCACTGAGGTGTCTAAACGCTCGAAAGAGTTAGAATTTATTCAGGATGTAACGATTTTGGCCATGGCATCATTGGCAGAAACGCGTGACAATGAAACCGGCAACCATTTACATCGCACTCAGCGCTATATTCTGGCGCTGGCAGAACATTTGCAACGTCACCCTAGATTTTCACTGCTACTCACACGCACTAACATTGAGCTTATCTATAAATCAGCGCCTTTGCATGATATTGGTAAGGTGGGCATTCCCGATGCGATTTTGCTTAAACCAGGCAAACTGACGGTAGAAGAATTTGAGATTATGAAAACGCATGCCGCCCTTGGCCGTATCGCTATTGAAAATGCCGAAAAAACCATCGGCCGCAGTGCACCTTTCCTAAAATTTGCTAAAGAAATTGCCGGTAGTCATCAAGAAAAATGGGATGGTAGCGGTTATCCAGAAGGCTTAGCCGGTGAAGATATTCCTATTTCAGCAAGGCTGATGGCGGTCGCGGACGTGTATGATGCGCTAGTCAGTGCGCGGCCTTACAAAAAACCAATGACCCACGAGCAATCGGCAAAAATTATTATTGAGGGGAGTGGTAAGCATTTTGACCCCGATATCGTGAATGCATTTATTGCACTTCAGGATAAATTTAAAGCCATTGCTGAAGAATTTTCTGACAATGAAGCCTTTGGCTTTGCCGAAGTTGCCGAAACGATTAGCCAACCCTAGTTATTAAGGAGCACCATGACCATGAAAAATGTATTAATTGTTGACGATCAAGCCTCCATTCGTCAAATTGTGAGGCTCATTTTGCGCAAAGACTTTGCCCTTGCCGAGGCCGAAGATGCAGTCTCTGCGCTTGAGCAAATCAAGTTGTTAAAGCCTGATGCGATGGTACTTGATGTGATGATGCCGGGCGAAATGGATGGCTACCAATTGTGTGAAAAAATCAAACAAGACCCGGCACTGGCCGATATTTACATAGTGCTACTGACTGCTTGTGGCCAAGTGGCCGATCAGGAAAAAGGCTTAGCACTAGGCGCTAATGCGTATTTTGTAAAACCATTTAGCCCCGTTGAAGTCTCTCGCCACCTCATTCATGCATTGCAAGTGAAGTAAGTAACACCATGACAACTAAATTGAATGATTCATTACCCCCATTAGTATTGCAAGCCTTGTGGCAACGTAGCCTCTTTGGTATTGCTGCGATTAACAATGAGGGCCATGTCAGTGCCGTTAACCCGATTTTTGAGCGTTGTACAGGCCTTGACCAAGCAGCTATCATGGGCTTGACTGAAGATGACTTTAATCTTGCCTTACTTGCCACCCCTGTGCGTGAATGCAACCGCGTAGACGTAGGGGTAGAGGGCTTGAGCGCGCTTTATTATATGCGTGTTAGAAGTAGCTCATCATCGCAAAATACCATGGCCGTTAAGCTTTCGGGTATTGCTGAAGCACTGCGCGAACCACTGGCCAGTATTTACGGCTTTACCGAACTACTACTCACGCAAGATTATGATGAAGAAACACGGATTGATTTAACGTCTACGCTGTTAGATCAAATTGAAATCATGTCTAACTTGATCAACGAACAGTTAGATGTCCGTACACTCAATAAATAAATCTGCTGTGACCGTACTTTCTGGGTTACTCTGAGTATGAATGGGACTGTTTGCATACGAATGCCACTTAAAAGTAGCCGATGGTGCCCAGAAGAGGACTCGAACCTCCACACCCTAAGGCACATGGACCTGAACCATGCGCGTCTACCAATTCCGCCATCTGGGCTTATGGCTTGCGCCATGTAAGTAATAATCGCGTTAAATTTTATATTAAAGGTAAGCTTTGTCAATGACAAAAAAAACACACCATAAACGCATGAATGACCCACACGCAGCGCGTGAAGCCAGTCGATACGACACGCCGATACCCAGTCGAGAGGTAGTGCTGAGCACCATGGGCGAGCAGGGCGCGCCGGTGAGTGTTGAGCAGCTCTATATGCTATTAGGCATTAATGACGACGAACGCGAGATTTTTAATAAACGCTTAAACGCCATGGAGCGTGAGGGCCAGATCATTAAAAATAGAAAGGGCGCGCTATGTATTGCCGATAAGCTAGATTTGATTTCTGGCGTCGTGCAGGGCCATCCTGATGGCTTTGGTTTCTTAATTCCTGATGATAAAACCAAATGTAATGGCGAGGACTTATTTTTAAGCCCTAAAGAGATGTCACAAGTCATGCATGGCGACCGCGCCATGGTGCGTATGAGTGGTTTAGATAGACGAGGACGCCCTGAAGGCAAGTTGGTTGAAGTGCTTGAACGACGCACCCAAAAACTAGTCGGGCGGGTGATTCATACCACCGGTGTGACCATTGTGGCGGCGGAAGATAAACGCATCAATTTAGATATATTGATTCCCTATCACTTAGACATGAATGCCAAAGCCGGCCAAGTGGTGATGGTAGAGCTCACAGAACAACCCTCATCCCTTGCCCAGCCGATGGGTAAAGTGGTTGAGATATTAGG
>CAILFU010000143.1 GCA_903833595.1 uncultured Pseudomonadota bacterium | reverse complement strand
CAAGGTCATTCAAGGGCACCTAAAATGGGAAGATAGCTGTCAAAAATGTCATAAACGCTTCGATAAAGAAGGTCAAAATCAGCTATGTAAAGATTGTCATAAAGATATTACTAAAGACGTTGTCCAAATTAGTGGTTTTCATGGGCGATTGAAGGACAAACGAGATTGCGTAGACTGTCATACCGAGCATAAGGGTAGAGCAGCACAAATTGCACCCCTAGATGAAAAAAGCTTCAAGCATGCACAAACGGATTTTGAGTTAAAAGGCGCACATGCAGAATCGAAAATTGATTGTAAAGACTGCCACAAACTCAAAGTAAAGTATCGCGATGCGCCTAACACTTGCAACGCCTGCCATAAAAAAGATGATAAGCATGAAGGTTCTCTTGGGCTAGATTGCGAGAATTGTCATGTCGAAAAAAACTGGAAAGAGACTAGGGAAAGATTTGACCATAATAAAGCTAAATTTTCGCTAGAAGGCAAACACTCAAATGTTAAGTGTACAGATTGCCATCAAAGTAAAAGGTATCGTGAAGCACCTAAAGATTGTTACTCTTGCCATAAAAAAGTGGATGAGCACAAAGGCCTATTAGGCAATAAGTGCGCTAATTGTCATACTGCCAAGGATTGGAAAGAGACCACTTTTGATCATGCTAAAGATACCAAATATGCCTTACATGGTAAGCATCTTTTGGCTAAATGTGAAAGTTGCCATAAGCCAACAGCAGCCACGCTAAAATTGCCAAGCAGTTGCACTTCATGTCACCGTGGCGATGATAAACATGAGGGCACACTAGGCGATCGTTGTGAAAAATGTCACTCAGAAAAGAACTGGTCTAGCACGCCTGGGTTTGATCATGAAGATACCAAATTCCCTCTGCGCGATAAGCACAAGACAGCTAAATGCCAGACCTGCCATAAAAATGGTATCAGTAGCTTAAATGGTGGCAAAGAAAAACTGCCATTATTGTGTAATGAATGTCACAAGATTGATGATAAGCATAAGGGCAATTTTGGCATCAAATGCGAAAGCTGTCATACAGAAAAAGACTGGAAAACCGCTACCAAGTTTAATCATGATCGTGACACTAAATACCTGCTACGAGATAAGCACAAAACTGCGAAGTGCGACACTTGCCATACAGGGAAGCTTTACGGGCAAAATCTTAAATCTGACTGCTACTCATGCCATCAAAAACATGATGAACACAAAGCGCGCTATGGTGAAAAGTGTGAAACCTGTCATGTGGAAAAATCATGGAAAACTGTGATTTTTAATCATGATAGTGATACTAAGTATCGGTTGCTAGATAAGCATAAAGCAGTTAAATGCGATACCTGTCACAAGTTAAATCTCTACAAAGACAAGCTAAAAAGCACCTGTATTACCTGCCATAAGTCAGAAGACAAGCACAAAGGACAACTGGGGGATAAATGTGAGGATTGTCACAATGAGAAAACCTGGAACCAAGCAAAATTTGATCACAACAAATCAAAATTCCCTTTATTAGGTAAGCATTTCAAGGTTGAATGCAAGGGGTGTCATTTAGCGCCTACATTCAAGGATGCCAAATCTGAATGTGTGAGCTGTCACTTTAAAGAGGATGTGCATAAACTACGTTTGGGCACGCAATGTGAAACTTGCCACAACGTGCGTGACTGGAAAATTTGGGATTTTGATCATGACAAGAATACCAAATTCAAGTTAGATGGCGGCCATAAGGGAATTATCTGCTATGAGTGCCATAAGACGCCTTCTAAAGCCAAAAAATTGGCAACGCCCGTTACTTGTGATGCTTGTCATGCTGCCAACGATATTCATGAGGGTAATTTCGGACGGCAATGTGACCGTTGTCATGTATCAACATCCTGGGCAGAGTTGAAAATGGGCGCAAGATTCTCTAGGTAATCTATTAATCTTTGAGCATTTTAATCTAGATCTAATCCACGTATTTTAGAGCTACCTTTAGCTATCGTGATGGTCGTTAAAATGTTACCGCTAGCATCGCGCCACCGCCCCAATCAGCACTAGCGTCAGAAAATCCTCTAGTAACATAGCTTTGCAATTTATACTGAGCATTCAATTTATGTGATAAGAATACCGTCAGCTCACGCGATGCAGTTGATGTATCCTGTGTTGCTTGGCGTACATCCACCATAAAACCCGTGCTTGCTGTCTGGTTAAATTTGTAAGATGTACCGGCAGTAGCAAACCAAACATTATTTAAATTAAATCCGCTTGGGTCACCCATTATTTTGTATCCAACATCACCAAAAGCAGTGACACTTGAATTGATTGGTTGATAAACATCTAGTGCAACTGAGTAATCATTTTTACCCGTCCCTAAACCTTTTGAAGCAGAGGCCGTTGCGAATTTAACTTTACCTGTTACATCTATAATCAATGGCCGATCTTCACCAAGTTTTGCAATAGTCTGTGTGCCAGTTAAAACAACGTCACCTAAGCCTGATTCTGTTGTGACAGGGCGATTGGATTGTCCTAGCACGATGGGCGCATTACCACCAACCACATCGCCAGGACCTTTTATTTCCAACCAAGGGACTGTTAGTTTTATTGTGGTGTCGCCGGCCTCATATTTTGCCATGAAAGGAATGTAAGTAATGTCGGTCACTTCAGACTGTCCATACTTTCCTGAGCTGTAATCCACGCCACTCGTCAGGCTTAAAACTCCTGCTGCGTCAGCTTCTAAAGCTTGAAAGGTCAGCGTGGTAAAAAAAATACCAGTTATTGATAGCTTAATTTTATTCATCATAATGCCAATTTATTGTCCTAAAAATTCTTTTTTTAATCGTGCCTCTCTACCTTCTCTACCTTCTCTACCTTCTCTACTTTCTCTACCTTCTCTACTTTCTCTACCTTCTCTACTTTCTCTACCTTCTCTACTTTCTCTACCTTCTCTACCTTCTCTACCTTCTCTACCTTCTCTACCTTCTCTACCTTCTCTACCTTCTCTACTTTCTCTACTTTCTCTACTTTCTCTGCTTTCTCTACCTTCTCGATTTGCTCAACTTTTTCTGCCTTTTCAACCTTATCCATCTGATTCACATTGTCTATCTTTTCAATATTTTTAGCGTCGTTTAAATGATCAGCAGACCGATCTGACTGGGTCGCATCAACTTTAAGTGGCTTAGTTACATGCTGAACCTTATGGTCAGTCTTGGTTGGCTGAAAATCAATAATTAGTGCAGTTGGCTTACCCTCTTTCAACTGACCACGCATCACAATAGACTCCCCAGCCAAATGATTGCCGTTATGGTTGCCGGCAATTCTAGTTTGTCCGGTCACATTGATTTTTTGCCCAGAAAGATTCAAATGTCCGCTGGCTATATAACCAGAAGCTAACCCTTGTATATGGAAAGTATCTACCCTCTGCAATAAGTCACTGACCGGACCTATCTTAACTTCTTTAACATGAAGGGCCTTGCCATCCCAAATACCTGTTAACTGAGTATCTAAGTTCTGATTGCCGGCTGATTTAGGTAACCCTTCGATGCTTGTTCCCGCAATATTAACTTTGCCTCCTTGGCTAGATAAGATTCCTATAGTATGTACTGTTTTTTGTGCTGTAATTTTATCTATTTTACTAGCAATAATGCTGCCATCTATTTTGCGTAACCCACTTACATTAACCCATTGACCAATTTGCATACCTTTTAATTGACCTGCCTCCATAGAAACAGATTGGCCCATGACTTTTAATTTGCCCTCGGCGTTGTTAACTCCAGTAATAGGGCCCGTGATTTGATGATAGGCATGAATTTCATTGGCCACTAGAGATTGTCCTTCCCCCGAGGCCTTAATTGACACCACTTGGCCTATTGATAGGTCCTGGCTGCTAATCTGCTTGCCATCTAAATCAACTGGTGTATCACTGAAGTAATGCACTTCAAGGCTGTTTACACAAATACTGCCAAAACCAGTAATTACCCCAACAATCCCCGTTCCGCTAATGCCACTTTGCGCCTCTGGAGGCGTATTTATAACACCAGTACCACCTATGCCGCCTTGAGCTTTGCCTGTACCCCCAATGCCTTTTTGTGTAATCCCTGTGCCGCCAATACCACCAGACTCAACATTGCTAGAATTAAGCAACATCCCAGTGCCACCAATACCTCGACTTGATACAATACCCGTCCCACCAATACCACCATCGTCACATGGATTTGCCATCGCAACCAATGATAAGCCGCTGATCAATATAGCCAGGCAATTACGTATGAATATTTTCATATTAACTTTGTGCTGATGTCTTCAAAATAAATGTCAGTATTATTCAACTGTGAGTCACTTAATTATCTTCTTGCCGCGCATCAATTGCTTTACTCTCTTTATCTTCTTCGGCATGGTAGAAATAAAGTGCATAAGTAAAACGCTGATTTGCTTCAGGCAAGTTGAGGCATGCACTTTGCAATTCAATTGCTTTTGCATTAATTGCTTTTAATGCAAGCATGCCTTGTTGTTCTGCAAGTGCTTTTAATTCATTGATTGCGGAAATTGTTAATCCGTCGTAATACACGCAACGCTCTAACATGCTTGGTGATAGATTCATTAGGTTATGCGTTATTGCAGCCGCATGATCGTGAATATTTTGTTGAAAGAAAAATAGCTTTCCTTCAAAATCGGCACTTGGGACAAAGGCTTCTGTATTAAGGCAGACGCTGTCATTTTCATCAATATGCACTACTCCCAATCTTAGCCATTCATCAAGTACGGGTCTAGCGCGTATATCTTTGCTTACTCTTGCCACAAGACGCTCAAAGGATATATCACCCCCTGCGCTAGCCAATCTTGGCAAGGCTTTAGGCTTGTTATTATCATCAGTAAAATCTGCATCACTTACCCACAAGCCAACCAATTGCGCACCAAAATTGATGCGGGTTGGTTGGTTGAGTCTAGCTTCTGGTTGGTGACGTAAGCGATGCACATCCTTACGATGCAAACCTGTAAGCAAGCTAATGCGACTATCTGTTTGCTCACGCTGCACAAGTCTAAAATCTTCTTCTGCAACTTGCACAAAAACTGTTTTTAACAATTCCGATAACATTTGGTAATTAATGCCTTGCGTCAAAGCAAGCTTAATTAGTGGTTTTAGCACATGCTGCAAGGCAGTAATAACTTTTAGATTTACCGGCTTGTCTGTTGCTATTTCAGTATTTTCATTCATTTTCAAATTATACAAAATGTGGGCAATTTTTACACAAATATATTGACGTGTGTAATTATCCCACATATTATGTACTCGTGTGAAAATTTCACACGCTATAAAATATAGCAGGCTAGTAGATGTCTATGTCAGGCGTTTGCATAAAGTACATAAATACGAAAATACAATTTAATTGTTCTAGTTGATTCATAGGGGAAATAAAATTTCACTAATAACAAAATTAAAAATTACTGAACTAATGCGCCGTATATCAGCAGCCTTTCGTTGGTCCGTAATGTATTTAGTATTAACGATGGCTATTTTTACTATGTCCGCGAGTCATGCCCTCGCTGCAGATATCAAAAAAAATACCATTAAGTTTGATCATAATAAAACCGGCTATATTCTAAGCGGAGCCCATACCAAAATTAGTTGTGAAAGCTGTCACACGCAAGGTGTTTTTAGAGGGACACCGAAGCAATGTGAGAACTGCCATGTGCAAGGTGGCCGCGCTTCAGCTACAGCAAAACCAAGTCAACACATTCCAACAAAATTAAGTTGCGAAACTTGTCATAAGCTTACTAGTTGGGCCAATGCAAATTTTAGCCATAATAGCGTGACGCCTGGCTCATGCGCCACATGTCATAATGGCAGTACAGGGCAACAAGGAAAACCTGCTCAGCATATTCAGACAAATGCATCTTGTGATAACTGCCATAAAGTCAGCGCATGGTTACCTGCAAATAGATTCAATCATAAAGGCGTTATTGGTAATTGTGCGAGTTGCCATGATGGGATAAAAGCCATCGGGAAAACGTCAAATCACATTCAAACCAATGAAGCATGTGAAAATTGCCATCGAAATACCAATAGTTTTAAGGGTGCTAGATTTAATCATAGCGGCGTTACCGCCGGCTCATGTGCCACCTGCCATAACGGTAGCAAAGCTACAGGTAAATCTGCCAATCACATTGCAACCACTGCGTCTTGCGACAGCTGTCATAAAAACTTCAGCTCATTTGCCGGTGCAACCTTTAATCACACAGGGGTGACGCCAGGCTCATGTGCCACTTGTCATAACGGTAGCAAAGCCACAGGTAAAACCAGCAATCATATTTCAACCAGTGCTTCTTGTGACAGTTGCCACCGCACCACCGGTTGGACGCCCGCCACGATGAACCACAGCGGGGTGACCGTTGGTAGTTGCGCTACTTGTCATAATGGCAGTACTGCCATGGGTAAATCAGCGAAT
>CAILFU010000142.1 GCA_903833595.1 uncultured Pseudomonadota bacterium | reverse complement strand
TCTGGCACTATTTTTAGCCAGCCAAAAACGCCATAAGGCGCAACAATGCGCCCCATGACTACCATCTCATTAACAGCCAAAATAACTCACAAACTTAAATCTTAGCTTTGGCGATATTGCTATCAGCCAAACTAAGAAAATTAAGCGTCTGCAGCTGGCGTTTCAGCAGCATCAGCTGCTGGCGCTTCAACTTCTGTCTCAGCCGGTGCTTCAACTTCCGCCTCAGCTGGTGCAGCAGCGGCCTCTGCTTCAGCCGCTTTAGCTGCAGCTGCAGTTTCGGCAGCTTGTGCATCTAATTCAGCTTTTGCAGCATCAGCGGCAGCTTTTGCTTTTGCAGATTCAACAGCAGCAATTTTAGCTTTTACAGCATCAGCTTTAGCCGCATCTTTTGCTTTAGCAGCAATTGCGTGCTCAGGGCCTTTTGCATGAAACTTAACTAAGCGAGCCACTGTATCTGACAGTTGTGCGCCTTGACTTTGCCAATGCGTTACACGCTCTTGATCTACACGAAGCGCTTCAGCACCCGCTTTGGCTGATGGATTGTAAAATCCAACACGCTCAATAAAGCGGCCATCACGACGATTGCGTGAATCAGCAACTACTAAGTTGTAGAAAGGAGTTTTTTTCGCGCCACCACGAGCTAAACGAATAATAACCATAATCTTTGTTCTCTTTATTGAAAAATTTATCGCAGAAAGGCGCGGATTTTACGCTATTAATTGTAGTTTTGACAAGTGCTTTATGTATTTAGTGGTTGATTTAGCTAAATTTATTATTAGGCACATTCTTCATTTCGACTTTACTAGGGCTTTATAGCGAGTTGGGTCTACTAAACCAGCCGCGGCAAAACCTTCACGGCGTAAGCGGCACGAGTCACAAAGCCCACACGCTTCGCCTTGGCTATCAGCCTGATAACAAGAAACCGTCATCGCGTAATCCACGCCCAGCTGTGTGCCTAACTGAATAATTTGTGCTTTTGTCATATCAATTAACGGTGCATGAACCGTAATCGTTTGACCTTCTACCGCACTTTTCGTGGCTAAATTTGCCATCGTTTGAAAAGCTTTCACATATTCCCCGCGACAATCTGGGTAACCAGAATAATCGAGCACATTCACACCAATAAAAATATCTTGGCTTTTCAGCACTTCTGCCCAAGCTAACGCTAATGACAGCATAATGGTATTGCGCGCAGGGACATAAGTAATTGGAATGCCGGCCGTTTCATGCTCAGGCACAGCAATCGCATCATCGGTCAGTGCCGAGCCGCCAAATAACGATAAATCTAAATGAGCGGTTTTATGCGCTAGCGCACCCATAATCGTCGCAACATTTTTTGCGGCATGTAACTCAGCAATATGGCGCTGATGATAATCTAAACTTAAGCAGTAGCAATCAAAGCCTTGTGATTTAGCAATCGCCAAGCAAGTGGCAGAATCCAGCCCGCCAGAGAGTAATACCACTGCATTTTTTCGTACTTTATTATTCATCCTTAAACACCAGACCTCTCGCCCCAAAGTATTTTATGTAACTGTACTTGCATACGTACCGGCAATTTATCTGCCAATATCCATTCAGCCAATGCAGTAGGATTCACCTGACTGTACACGGGTGAAAATAGCACAGGGCATTGATTGACAATATGATAAGTATCCAATATCTGTTTTGCCCAGTCATAATCAGCACGACTGCAAAGCACAAACTTCACTTCATCTGTTTTTTTAAGATGCGCTAAATTGCCCCATAGATTCTTCTCTACTTCACCAGAACCTGGCGTTTTCACATCTAATATCACCGACACACGACCATCTACTGCACTGGTATCAATTGCACCACCGGTTTCTAAGGACACATTATAGCCGGCATCACATAATGCTTTGAGTAACACATGACAGTCTTTTTGTGCCAGTGGCTCGCCACCAGTGACGGTGACATACTTTGTAGAAAATTCAGCCACTTTAGCCAAAATATCAGCAATTTCTATATTGCTGCCACCACTAAAAGCATAAGCGGTATCACAATACACACAACGCATTGGGCAGCCAGTTAGCCGCACAAATACCGTAGGCATACCTATGCGCGAAGATTCGCCTTGTATCGAATAAAATATTTCGTGAATTTTGAGTGTCATAAAATGCGGATGGCTAATAAAACTTAATGATGTTGCCCTTGCGCTATTATCCCATTGGCATGCCAGGGCGCAACTTTTATCAGCATTAACATGCCGGGGATTGCCAGTACAAAGCATAGAATAAAGAATTTAAACCAGCCTAAATTCTCTACCATATAGCCAGTGGCGGCATTGGCAAAGGTACGTGGCACTGCCGCTAAGCTGGTAAATAAAGCAAACTGTGTGGCGGTGTAAAGTGGGTGGGTGGTTTGCGCAATATAAGCAACAAACGCTGCCGTGCCTAAGCCAACACCAAGTGCTTCCACGCCAATGACAACAGCGAGCCACAATAGACTATGGCCCACCGTGGCTAGCCAAGCAAACCCTAAAATAGCCAGCATTTGCACGGCACCAAATAACCACAGTGCGCGGTTAATGCCCAACTTAAACATCCATACCCCACCTAGTAAACCGCCAATGACACTAGGCCACAGCCCGGCATTTTTTGCTATTAAGCCAATCTCAGTTTTGCTAAACCCCATATCTAAATAAAACGGCGTAGCCAATGCAGTCGCCATACTATCGCCAAGCTTGTACAGAAAAATAAAGGCTAAAATCAACAAGGCGGATTGCAAGCCATTGCGCCCAATAAATTCTTTAAAGGGCTCTACCACGGCGGCACGCAAGGTTCTTGGCGCACCCGCTTTTAAGGCAGGCTCTTTGACAAAAAGCGTCATTAAAATGCCAGGTAACATAAACAGGGCGGTAATCATAAATACACCGCTCCATGGCATATGGTCAGCTAAAATGAGCGACAAAGAGCCGGGAATTAAACCCGCTATCTTGTAGGCATTCACATGCACTGCATTGCCCAACCCCAATTCATTATCAATCAACAACTCACGCCGATACGCATCAAGCACGATGTCTTGACTCGCGCTAAAAAATGCAACGATGGTGGCTAAATAAGCAATCGTCCAAATATCTAAAGTGGGGTTAAACGCACCAAAAATGGGGATAGAGACCAATAACAAGCTCTGCGAAATAATCAACCAACCACGACGACGACCAAGGGGCGGCGTAAACCGATCAAACAACGGCGCCCACAAAAATTTCCACGTAAACGGTAAGTTAATTAAAGCGAATAACCCGATGGCTTTTAGGTTAACGCCCTCGCTTCTGAGCCACGCCGGCAAAAGACTCACCAAGATATAAAGCGGCAAACCAGAGCTAAACCCAGTAAAAATGCAAATCAGCATTTTTTTACTGGCCAGCGACCGCCAGATAGAAGGTTGTGTTACGGCAAGCGAAGACACTAGGCTGCTTTTAAGCGATACATCGCCAAATTACCCAATAAATTGGGCATAAACTGTATCGTTTTTGTGTTGGTAATCACACAGCGTTCTAGAATAGTAATTTTGTGATTTTTACAAAATTCATCAAAATCATTAATCGTGCAAAGATGCACATTCGGCGTGTCATACCACTGATAAGGCAATATTTTTGAAACAGGCATACGCCCCTTAGTAATTTGTAGGCGATTACGCCAGTAACCAAAATTAGGGAAGGTTACAATAATTTCACGGCCTACACGCAACATCTCTTGCACAATTTCTTCGGTATTATGCATGGCTTGTAAGGTTTGCGAGAGGATAACCGTATCAAAAGACTGGTCCTCAAAGCCTGACAGCCCGTCTTCCAAGTCCATTTGAATCACATTGCTACCGTTTTGCATGCAGGCCAACCAATTCGCATCATCTTTTTCTACACCATAGCCTTTTACTTCTAAGCCACCCCGTAAAAATTGTAGCAACTCACCATCACCACACCCTAAGTCCAACACCTTAGAGCCAAATCCCACCCAATTTGCAATGATGGCAAAATCTTGCCTGAATTGCAGAATAGAATTTGTAATATTTACATTATTTTGCACCGTATCAGTCATGCTTATACCTGCACATTATTCAAATAAGTACGCAAAATGTTGTGATAGTGCGCATCTGGCATTAAAAAAGCATCATGGCCATGCGCTGCCGTCACTTCTGCGTAGCTCACGGTCAGTTCATTATCCAGCAAGGCTTTAACAATTTCACGCGAGCGTGCAGGTGAAAAACGCCAATCACTGGTGAAAGACACCACCAAAAACTGCGCTTTAACCTCTTTTAAGGCTAGGCTTAAATCATTATCAAAAGCCAGTGCCGGATCGTAATAATCCAAGGCACGCGTCATACGCAAGTAGGTGTTGGCATCAAACTCACCGGCAAATTTATCCCCTTGATAACGTAAATAAGATTCCATTTCAAACTCAGCATCAAAGCTATATTGAATACCGTCTTTTAGTTTACGGCCGAACTTTGCCCCCATCGCATCATCACTTAAATAGGTAATATGGCCTAGCATGCGGGCAATTCTTAGGCCGCGTCTAGGCACAACGCCATGTGCGTAATAATCACCGCCATGGAATTCAGGGTCAGTAATAATCGCTTGGCGCGCTACTTCGTTAAATGCCATATTTTGCGCAGTCAAGTTAGGCGCTGACGCGATGACTAACGCATGGCGCACGCGCTCAGGATAAGTCATCGTCCACTGTAGTGCTTGCATACCGCCCAAACTGCCACCCACCACTGCCGCCAATTGTTTAATACCCAAATAATCTGCCAATAAGGCTTGTGAAGCGACCCAGTCTTCAACCGTTAATACCGGGAACTGTGAGCCCCAAGGCTTGCCCGTGGCAGGGTTATTACTAGCTGCGCCAGTACTACCATTGCACCCCCCTAAGTTATTCACCCCAATCACAAAAAACTTATTGGTATCTAGCGGTTTATTAGGGCCTATTAAGTTATCCCACCAACCCGGGTGTTTATCATCAAGGCTATATTTACCGGCAACATGATGCGTGCCAGACAAAGCATGGCAGATAAGTACCGCGTTCGATTTGTCAGCGTTGAGTGTACCGTACGTTTCATACACCAAATCAAACTGGGGCAACACTGCGCCGCTTTTAAGCGTCAGCGGTGTATTAAAATGTGCGGTTTGTGCGGCAACAATGCCAACAGAGTTATTTTCTTGCATTTTGTGATTATACTATGGCTAGGTAAAAATATTTTTGCTTAAAATTCATGGTGCTATTTTAAAGGGGCTTTGATGGAAAACTCAAATAACATTCAGCAATTTAAGCAACATTGCCCACACATCGCCAAAGGGGTTTATGTGCACCCGAGTGCCACCATTATTGGGCAAGTCACCATAGACGAAAATAGTTCTGTCTGGCCAGGGGCAGTGATACGGGGCGATATCAATTTTATCAGTATTGGTAAAAATACCAATATTCAAGACCTCAGCATCTTGCATGTTAATCATCGCTCGAAGGATGATCCTGAAGGCTCACCGCTTATCATAGGGGACAATGTCACCATCGGCCATGCTGTGATTTTGCATGGCTGCACCATTGCGGATGAATGCCTAATCGGCATGGGTAGCATCGTCATGGACAAAGTTATGATAGAAAAACACGTGCTATTGGCGGCGGGCAGTTTAGTGTCATCTGGCGCATTACTAGAAAGTGGCCATTTGTACATGGGCCGCCCAGCTAAAAAAGTACGTGCATTAACGGCTGCTGAAATTGAATCTTTACTTGAATCTGCCCGTAGCTATGTACAGGGCAAGGATGAGTATATGCAAGGCAACTAGTGCATACTTACACGCCATCAACCCCAATGCGTACTGACAATGAGCGGGCTTTTAGCTATAGTGACGCGATTGTTACCACCAAAATCTTTTATCGTTTTAATACTCACCAAGCCCGCCTCTGCCATTAAGTCAGCCACTAAGTCTGCCTGATTGTAGCCGTGCTCTATCATTAACCAGCCTTGGGGTTTTAGGTAAATTAGGCAAAGTTCAACAATATGCCGAATATCATCAAGACCATCAGCGCCTGAGGCTAGTGCGCTGATAGGCTCGAAACGTACATCGCCTTGTGTGAGATGAACATCATTTTGCTCAATATAAGGTGGGTTGCTGACAATGAGATCAAATCGCTCCCCAAGTAATGCATCAAACCAATCACTTAACATCAATCGTACATTGGTGATGGCTAGAGTAGCTGCATTTTTTTTTGCCACCTCTAAAGCAGCTGCCGAGGCATCAACAGCCACAACATTAACTTTTGGCCGATGTTTAGCCACCGCAAGGGCAATCGCCCCCGTGCCCGTGCCAAGGTCTAAAATTGTTTGATTGGCGCTATCTGAAATTTTAGCCAAAGCAGCTTCTACGAGGGTTTCCGTATCAGGACGCGGGATTAAAGTGTCGGGCGTCACCAGCAAATCCAACCCATAAAACTCACGACTCCCCATAATATAAGCCATGGGCTCACCCGCTAAACGACGGTTGAGCAGTGCCTCAAACACCACTTGAATATTGGGTTGTAGCACATCATGTTCATGGGCAATCAACCAAGCGCGATTAACGCCTAGAACATATTGCAACAGCAATTGCGCTTCAAAAGCGGCAGCCTCCGTTTTTAGTTGGGAGCTTGCAATTTGCAATGTCGCTTTAATGGATTGAGGGATTGGCATTTCAATAACCGTGAGATTAAACGCGAGCCATTAGCACTAATTTTTACAGAATTGAGAAAATTGATTGGCGGATAACTCAACATTTTCTTTTAGCGCCAGTTCCCATGGGCGTTCACATTGTGCGGTTTTTTCACACCAACTGTAACCCGCAGAGCCTATACAACCATGCGCATCCCGATCCGCCCCCACCATGGTCACATTGGCTGCTTGTTTGGCACATGCCGCTAATGCCATGACTAACATTAAACTAATAGTGAATCTAGTTTTCATGACTCATGTGATTAAGCCCAGCTAGGCTGGTTTAATTGTCATCACCCAAGCTCGCCAGCAAATCAGCCTGATGCTCTGCTGATAATGCGCCTATCAGCTCGTCCATATCACCTTCTGTAATCGCATCAATTTTATAAAGCGTGAGATTAATTCGATGGTCGGTAATACGCCCTTGCGGGTAGTTATACGTACGAATGCGCTCACTTCGGTCACCACTACCAATCAAGCTTTTACGCTCACTGGCAATTTTACTTTGTTGTTCATCCACTTGCTTGGCTTTAATGCGCGCCGCCAACACTTGCATAGCTTGCGCCTTATTGGCATGTTGACTACGGCCTTCCTGACATTCCACGACGATGCCGGTGGGCGCGTGGGTAATACGCACGGCAGAATCGGTTTTATTAATATGTTGACCGCCGGCGCCACTGGCACGATAAGTATCAATGCGAATATCGGCTGGATTAATAACCACATCAGACACTTCATCTGCCTCTGGCAACACCGCAACGGTACATGCTGAAGTGTGAATACGGCCTTGCGTTTCAGTATCTGGCACACGCTGCACACGATGACCCCCGGACTCAAATTTAAGTTTTGAATAGGCACCATAACCTTCAATTTTAACGATGATTTCTTTGTATCCGCCCACTTCAGATTCATTGGCAGACATAATTTCTACTTTCCACTTTTGCCGTTCTGCATACCTTGAATACATTCTAAACAGATCGCCACAAAACAACCCAGATTCATCACCCCCAGTGCCCGCACGAATTTCTAAAAATAAATTCTTATCGTCATTCGGGTCTTTAGGCAGTAGTAGTTTTTGTAGTGCGGATTCCACTTGCTCTAATTTTGCTTTACCTGCTTCAATTTCCTCTTGCGCAAACTCTTTCATGTCAGGGTCGCTCAACATCTTTTGCGCCTCTACCATGTCGGCTTCGGTTTGTTCAAACACATGATATTGCGCAACGATAGGCGTAATTTCGGCATGCTCTTGGGTAATCTTGCGATAATTATCCATATTATTGGTCACGCCCTCAGAACTCATCAGGCGATTTAGTTCTTCTAAACGATCGCTTAAGGTAGCGAGCTTTCTAATCATGCTAGGTTTCATGTTGGAGATTCTTTAACTTTGATTTAAGACTTAATTTGGTACAGCTGTTTAATGACATCTTCCAATTTGGCGTGTTCTTCACCGTGCGCTTGATTGAGGGCATGACTGGGCGCATGTAAAAATTTATTGGTCAGTGCATTACTTAATAGTTCTAATACTTTTTCTGGGCTTTCGCCTTTTTGCATCAGCTTGAGGGCTCTTTCCAACTCTGCTTGACGTGTTATTTCTGCTTGTTCACGTAGCGCTTTAATGGTCGGCACGGCATCGCGCTTTTTAAGCCATTGCATAAAGTGCTCTACACGTGCCGTCACGATTATTTCAGCATCTACCGCAGCTTCCTGACGATTAATAATGCCATCACTGACCACTTGGGCAAGATCATCTACTGTGTACAAAAACACATCATCCAAGTCTGCTACCTCAGCTTCAACATCGCGTGGCACAGCTAAATCCACCATAAAAATCGGGCGATGTCGTCGCGCTTTAATGGCTCGCTCTACCATGCCCAACCCTACAATTGGCAATTGGCTAGCGGTGCTGGTAATCACAATGTCAAATTCAGCAAAGCATTCTGGTAAATCGTTGAGCAGAATGGCATGACCGCCAATCTTCTCGGCCAATATTGAGCCTCGCTCTAAAGTGCGGTTGGCCACCGTCATACTCTTTGGCTTTTGTGTGGCAAAGTGATCGGCGCAAAGTTCTATCATTTCACCCGCGCCAATAAACAATACTTTTTGCTCGCTAATGTCACCAAAAATACGTTGCGCAAGTTTCACTGCGGCGGCCGCCATAGAGATTGAGTTTGCACCTACATCAGTGTTGGTTCGCACTTCTTTCGCCACTTCAAACGTGCGCTGGAATAGCTTGTGTAGCAAACTACCCAACGTGCCTGCGTCTTGGGCAATTTTAACGGACTGTTTAAATTGTCCCAAAATTTGCGCTTCGCCAAGCACCATACTATCTAAACCAGACGCTACTCTGAACGCATGTTTTACCGCCTCATCATTAGGCAAAGTATAGATGTAGGGCTGTAGTTTAGTGATGTCCAGTTTGTGATACTGCGATAACCATAGCAGTGGTTTTTCTGGATTTTCAGCGCTGCAATATAGCTCGGTGCGATTACATGTAGATAAAATCGCCGCCTCGGCAGCGTCGTGCAAGGTCAGTTCGCGCAAGGCACTCGCTAAATGTTCGCTATTAAACGCAACATTTTCACGAATTTGGATAGGTGCGGTCGTGTGGTTCACGCCGATTACATATAACTGCATAGGTGTAATTTTGATGGATTGCCCTATGTTAAGCAAGAAGCATCATCTTAAACGTAAGAAATAGGGTTAAAATAACGGTTTATTGCAACATATTTAGTTAACATTTAACAGAATGGACTTTCGTCATGGATAAAACTTTTAGAATTGCCCCTAGTATTCTTTCTGCAAACTTTGCCAAACTCGGCCAGGAAATTGATGATGTCATTAGCTCTGGCACAGACTTAGTGCATTTTGACGTGATGGATAATCACTATGTGCCTAACCTAACCATCGGCCCTTTAGTATGCGAAGCAATTCGTGAAACCGCTAAGCGCGTGGGCGGTATTATTGATGTGCATTTGATGGTAAAACCAGTTGACCGCATTATCCCCGACTTTGCTAAAGCCGGCGCTAATATCATTACTTTTCACCCAGAAGCTTCTGAACATATTGACCGTAGCCTTGCGATGGTACGCGATTTAGGCTGTAAATCTGGCTTAGTATTTAATCCTGCTACCTCACTCAGCTATTTAGATCATGTCATGGATAAAGTGGATATGGTGTTGTTGATGAGCGTGAACCCTGGTTTTGGCGGTCAAAAATTCATTCCGGAAACTTTAAACAAACTACGTTTAGCGCGCGCTAAAATTGATGCGTATTATGAAAAAACTGGCCGTCAAATTTGGTTAGAAGTAGACGGTGGCGTGAATGCGCAAAATATTGCTGAAATTGCCCAAGCGGGTGCAGATACCTTTGTCGCAGGTAATGCGATTTTCACGCAAGGTAAAGACACTGATAAGAACCGCTATAACACGATTGTCAGCGAATTGCGCGCTTCATTAGCAACAGTAAAATAAACGTTAAAATTGACTCGCGCTAGCCCTCAGACATTCAAGGTCAAAGTCATTATGATTGATCTTGATGGCACCTTAATGCATACCGCGCCAGAAATAGCGCGGGCGTCTAATCGTATGTTGGCGGCACTTGCTAAACCAACGTTAGACGAATTGCAGATAGAATCATACATTGGCGAGGGCGCTCACGTGCTGATTAAGCGTTGCTTAACAGGGCAACATGATGTTGAACCTGAAGCCGCTGAATATGCCAAGGCGCAGCAGTTATTTTTTGAGTTTTATGCGGATAACGTCACTGAAAGTAGGCCTTATCCCCATGTGCTAGAAGGTTTGCAGGCTTTGAAAAGTGCTGGTTATACACTGGCCTGCGTCACCAATAAGCCTGCAAGCTTTACCTTACCGCTTTTAGGGGCGAATGACTTAATGCAATATTTTGCGTTGGTCGTATCGGGTGATACTTTGTCAAAAAAGAAACCGGATCCGGATCAGCTTTTTTATATTTGTGAAAAACTCGGCATATCAGCCACAGAGGCATTACTGATTGGCGATTCTAAAACAGATATTGCGGCAGCACGTAATGCGGGATGCTATGTATTTACCGTACCTTATGGCTATAATCAAGGGCAGCATATAGAAGCGAGTGCAGTAGACGCACTTATTGAGAATATCGGTGATGCAATAGACTACTTGCATTAAGCGATAGAAAATTTAATTTTAAGTATTTAACATGAATATCAGTAACGACAGAACACATAGTTGGCGATGGTGGCGGGCTTAAAACCCAAAGGGAATGTCACGCACATAGTGAGTGAATCAGCCCAGCCCAAGTAACACTATCTAACAATTTATATGTGAGGAAATTTATGTTTAGTACGATTAATTTAGACCAGTTTAACCACCTTGCCAAGCAAGGTTATAATCGCATTCCGCTCGTATTAGAAACCTTTGCGGACTTAGATACGCCCTTATCGCTATATTTAAAATTAGCCAATCAACCTTATTCATACTTACTCGAATCCGTACAGGGTGGTGAGCGCTTTGGCCGTTACTCGATTATTGGCCTACCAGCAAGAACGCGTATTGTGGCTTATGGCAATCAAGTTCAGGTGTTAGAAGGCAATACGGTTATTGAAACTGCAGACAACACCAATCCATTAGACTTTGTAAAAAGCTATCAAGCGCGCTTCAAAACGCCCCCTTATGAAGGGTTGCCACGTTTTACTGGTGGCCTCGCGGGTTACTTTGGCTATGAAACTGTGCGCTATATTGAAAAAAGATTAGCGGGGGTGAATAAGCCAGATGCGATTAACGTGCCGGATGTATTGCTTACACTGTCGACAGAAATCGCGGTGGTGGATAACTTAAGCGGCAAGCTTTATTTCATTGTGTATGCGAATCCAGACGAAGTGAATGCCTACGAAAATGCCTATGCACGCTTAGGTGAATTACTAAGAATGTTACGCAAAACTGTCGCGATACCATCGGCCGTTGCTTCTGAAAGTTCTGTCGCAACGTCTGAATTTGGTGAAGATAATTTCAAAGCCGCAGTGAAGCGTGCGCAACAATATATTTTAGATGGCGACATCATGCAGGTGGTACTTTCTCAGCGCATGGCTCAGAAGTTTACCGCACCTCCGCTCTCGCTATATCGCGCCTTGCGTAGCTTAAATCCATCTCCTTACATGTTTTATTACGACATGGGTGATCATCATGTCGTAGGCGCTTCACCGGAAATTTTAGTGCGCCTTGAAAATGGTACCGTCACGGCACGCCCAATTGCGGGTACACGTCCACGTGGTAAAACGCGCGAACAAGATCTAGCCCTAGCCGACGAGCTATTGGCAGACCCGAAAGAGCGCGCTGAGCACGTGCAACTGATGGATCTAGGTCGCAATGACGTAGGCCGTGTCGCGCAAACCGGCACCGTCAAGGTCACGGACAATATGATGATAGAGCGTTATTCGCATGTGATGCATATTGTGAGCAACGTTGAAGGGAAGCTCAAGGCAGGCATGGATGCAATTGATGTCATTAAAGCCACCTTCCCAGCAGGCACAGTCAGTGGGGCACCGAAAGTACGCGCCATGGAAATTATTGATGAGCTAGAACCAAGCAAGCGTGGCATCTACGCGGGCGCAGTAGGCTATTTAGGATTTAACGGCGACATGGACGTAGCCATTGCGATTAGGACAGGCGTTATTAAAAATAATATGCTCTATGTTCAAGCTGGGGCTGGCATTGTGGCAGACTCAGTCCCGCAAAGCGAATGGGATGAGACGCAGAACAAAGCGAAAGCGGTGTTGCGTGCGGCTGAATTAGTACAAGCTGGGTTAGACTTGAACCTAGAAGCGACTCTGAAAGTAAGGTATTAATATGTTGCTCATGATAGATAATTACGACTCTTTTACTTACAACTTGGTGCAATATTTAGGCGAGTTGGGGCAAGAGGTGCAGGTATATAGGAATGATGAAATTGATTTAGCCAAAGTGGCTTCACTCAAACCTACGCATATTGTCATTTCACCAGGACCATGTACGCCTAATGAGGCAGGGATTAGCGTGCCGTTGATTAAAGAATTTGCAGGCAAAATTCCGTTGTTGGGCGTGTGTTTGGGTCACCAAAGCATAGGCCAAGCGTTTGGTGGTCGTATTATTAAAGCTAAAACTTTAATGCATGGCAAAACATCCTTGATTTATCATCACAATATGGGTGTGTTTAGGGATTTACCTAACCCTTATACCGCAACGCGTTATCATTCCTTAGTGATAGAAAAAGAGACTTTGCCAGATTGCTTAGAAATTACTGCCTGGACCGAAGATGGCGAGATTATGGGGGTACGTCACAAAACTTTACGCGTTGAGGGCGTACAGTTTCATCCAGAATCAATACTCACCGAACATGGTCATGCCCTTTTGAATAACTTTCTGAAAGAGTAAGCGCGTGTCATTTTCACACATTCTTAATCAAGTCATCGCTGGTCAAAACTTAAGCTTTGCTGTGATGCAGTCATTGATGCGTCAGGTCATGGCTGGAGAGTTAACGCAAGCGCAAATTGCCGGCTTATTAGTTGCACTGCGCATTAAGGGCGAAACCGTAGATGAAATTGCCGCAGCTGCGAGTGTTATGCGTGAACTTTCTACTAAAGTTACCCTATCCAACCACACCCATTTGATAGACACATGCGGCACCGGTGGTGATGGTATTCAAACTTTTAATGTTTCAACTGTCAGCGCATTTGTCGCCGCTGCCGCAGGGGCTAAGGTCGCTAAACATGGCGGCCGCTCAGTGTCATCCACCTGCGGTAGTGCCGACGTCTTGGAAATACTGGGCGTCAACGTTAATCTTACACCAGCGGAAGTCGCTCAATGTGTAGATAACATCGGCATTGGATTTATGTTTGCGCCTAACCATCATAGCGCCATGAAGCATGCCGCACCGGTAAGACGAGAGCTGGGCGTTCGCACCCTGTTTAATTTGCTCGGCCCACTCACTAACCCCGCCAACGCCAAACGCCAAGTGATGGGGGTGTTTGCCAAAGAGCTTACTGCAAAATTAGCACACGTATTACAGAAACTGGGTAGTGAGCATGTATTGGTGGTGTGCGGTGCAGATGGTATGGATGAGATTTCATTTACAGGAGACACCTATATAGCGGAGTTAAAAGATGGCAAGGTCTCTGAATACATCCTAAATCCAAGCCAATTTGGCATGCCATTACACCCATTAAGTAGCATACAAATTCAAAATGCAGATGAATCAAAAGCGATGATTTTAGATGTGCTAAACGGCAAGCAAGGTGCCGCCCGCGACATCGTACTCCTCAATGCAGGCGCCGCGATTTACGTTTCTGGTGTTGTAGATAGCTTACAAGCCGGTATTAATAAGGCTGCAGAAGTGATTGATGGCGGTCTAGCACGAGCTAAATTAATTGCACTGAAAGCAATGTCATGAAAAAGCAGTTTTTAATATGGTTGACTATCTTTTTTGCGCTAAGCTTTGCCGCTTGCCTCGCACCAAACAACTCGCAACCGCTTGAATCAGCATCCGTTTCTTCATCTGCCAATATGGACGCAGGCGCGATTGTTGAGGCCTATGATGCACATCGTAATTTACCGCAAGTAGAAGGCAGCGGCATTGTTGTTAAGGTCTTAAAAGATGACACCAATGGCTTACAACACCAAAAATTTTTACTGAAAGTGACTGACAATATTACAATATTGATCGCACACAATATTGATTTAGCCATGCGCGTGGAAGATATTCACGAAGGGGATACTGTCGGCTTTAAAGGCGAATATATTTACACGCCCAAAGGCGGCACCGTACATTGGACACACAAAGACCCGCACGGCAATCATGCGGCTGGCTGGTTAGCGCATAACGGAAAAAAATATGAGTGATATCTTAAAGAAAATTTTAGCCACTAAAAAAATAGAAATCGCCGCTAGCAAAGCTGCGGTATCACTTAGTCAATTGCAAGCGCAAGCCGAGGCGCAAGGCGATCCACGTGATTTTGTGGGGAGCATACACAAAAAAGTCATGGCAAATAAACCTGCAGTGATTGCTGAGATTAAAAAAGCCAGCCCGTCAAAAGGCATTATTCGCGCAGATTTTAATCCTGCAGAAATTGCCAGGAGTTATGAAAAAGGTGGTGCGGCCTGTTTGTCGGTGCTGACTGACGCTGACTATTTTCAAGGATCTGCCGAATATTTAAAACAAGCGCGCGCAGCTTGTAAACTCCCCGTATTACGCAAAGACTTCATCATCGATGAATATCAAGTGTTCGAGGCACGGGCGATGGGGGCTGATTGCATTTTGCTGATTGTAGCTGCGCTTGAACTCAAGCAAATGCAGGCATTAGAATTATTAGCCAACGAGCTAGGTATGGCCGTATTAGTAGAAGTGCATGATGCCGATGAATTAGCCTTGGCTGTACAATTAGACACCCCCCTCATTGGCATTAACAACCGTAATCTACGTACTTTTGAAGTGACATTACAAACCACTTTAGATTTGTTGAAATTAATACCGGATGACCGTTTTGTTGTCACAGAATCAGGCATATTTACACCAGAAGACGTAAAGCTAATGATGGACAATGATGTGCAGGGCTTTTTAGTAGGTGAAGCATTGATGCGTCAACCTGACCCAGGTGTAGAATTGGCAAGAGTTTTTAATTGTTAACTGATTGAAACAAGCTAACAACTTCTTGAATTGAGGAATTAAAATGAGCTACCCATATTCTCGTCCACGCCGTATGCGTAAAGATGATTTTTCACGCCGCATGATGCGTGAAAACGTACTGACCAGTAACGATTTAATCTATCCTGTGTTTGTTTTAGATGGCCAAAATCGCACAGAAAAGATAGCTTCCATGCCTGGTGTTGTGCGTCAAAGCATCGATGTATTACTTAAGACCGCCGCCGAATGTGTACAACTTGGTATTCCTGTAATCGCGCTATTTCCTGTGGTTGAGAATCAATTTAAAAGCTTGGACGCTGCAGAAGCGTTTAATCCAGACGGGCTCGCTCAACGTGCTGTTGCTGCATTAAAAGCAGCGTATCCTCAACTTGGCGTCATGACTGATGTCGCTTTAGATCCATTTACGACGCATGGCCAAGATGGTTTGATTGATGCGACAGGGTATGTGTTGAATGATGAAACGATTGAAGTGTTAGTCAAACAAGCCGTTTCACATGCCAATGCTGGCGCTGACATCGTAGCGCCTAGTGACATGATGGATGGGCGTATTGGTCAAATACGCGAAGCGTTAGAAAGTACCGGCAATATTCACACAAAAATTTTAGCTTATTCCGCTAAATATGCCTCGGCATTTTATGGCCCATTTCGTGACGCAGTAGGCTCAGCCGGTAATCTCGGTTCTGGCAATAAATACACTTATCAAATGGACCCAGCCAATAGCGATGAAGCCATGCAGGAAGTCGCACTCGACATTTCAGAAGGTGCAGACATGGTCATGGTAAAACCGGGTATGCCTTATTTGGACATTGTACGTCGCGTTAAAGACGAGTTTGGTGTGCCAACGTTTGCCTATCAAGTGAGTGGTGAGTACGCCATGCTTAAAGCGGCCGCACAAAATGGTTGGCTAGATGAAAAAGCTTGCGTGCTGGAAAGTTTGCTGGCGTTTAAGCGTGCTGGCGCAGATGGTATTTTGACTTATTTTGCCTTAGATGTAGCGCGCTGGTTAAAAGAGTAAAAATAGTGGGGCATTTGCTACGCAAGACCCTAGCTCAAAATCAACCTAATCGCCTATCCGCAGAAAACAATCTGATTCAATCGCGCGTGTCGCATTAACCAAAGCTGTCACAACAGCGGGCCGTGAGAAACTTTTTCGATAAGCCAATGCTACGCGTCTTGTTGGCGCTGGTTCAATGAATGGAATCACCCGTAATAGGGGGTTGCGATTATGTGCGTTAGTAGCACTGGCTGGTAACACTGCAATACCTAGGCCACTGGCGACCATATTGCGTATAGTTTCTAATGAGTTGCCTTGTAGCACTTCCCCGGTGCGTGATAACTCTGGGCAGGCTTCCACCACTTGATTACTAAAACAGTGGGTACTATTTAATAAAAGCACCTTTTCAGTGGCTAGTTCGGTTGCCACAACTTTTTCTTTATTTGCCCAAGCATGATTGCTGGGCACGACAACAACGAATGATTCATCATACAAGTTTGTTGTTTCCACTCCCGGTAGAGAAAACGGCAGCGCGACAATCACAACATCCAATACGCTATTGCGTAATTGTTTTTCTAAATTAGCGGTTGTGCCTTCTTCTACTTCTAGCGGCATATTCGGTGCTATTTCGCGCAATGCTGCAATCAGTCCGGGCAACAAGTAAGGG
>CAILFU010000141.1 GCA_903833595.1 uncultured Pseudomonadota bacterium | reverse complement strand
GGTGTAATAGTAAATTGGTCGCCATTGTTAGGTGTGCCAGAGATGACAACACTTAAACCGCCTATGCTAATGGTTGCGCCACTGGTATAGGTAATGGGCGTGCCCGGCGGGAACGTGGTGCTTGTGCTGCCAACAGTCACAGTAACAGATTGTGAGGAGGGTGCCAGTGTAAACGTGCCTGGTGAACCGGTGTTATAAGTCAGTCCAAGGGCGCTCACGATTGGGCTAGATGAATAGGTGTTAGCAACAGTCGCTGTACTAATGCTGGCGCTACCTGTATTGGCACTGTTGTTGGCGGTGCTAAGCGCAGGGCCGCCAGCTGCCAATTTTCTGGTATCTGTGATTGCCACGCTCATTGTCGTGGCTGCGTTTTGTGTGGGTCTGATGACAAAATCATCCCCTGCCAGCATCGTGCCAGAAGATTGGCTGAAGCTTAGTCCATCTAATGTTTGCGGTAAGCTAGTAAAACTCTGCACAGCACTATCAGATAGACGGGTAATTTTATAATTTATGCCATCATATTGCAGGCGGTAATCACTAATGGTGACAGCACGCCCATCAACAATTTTACTTTCAACAATTGCATTACCCGTGTTGTAAGCGCTACTGCTCACTACCGGATCAGCAATATTAAACAAGGCGCCACCAGGTTTGCCATACAAGTCCAACCCTTGTGCATGTTGGGTGTTGAAAGTGTCGCCTAGCGTCAGTGCAATTTGTCCTAGTTGATTCTGTATGCTATCCAGTGATTCTGAACGAAATTGTAGTAAGCCACCAATCACACCACCTGGTAGGCTATCTACGCCTAAAACCGTGCTTTTATTTTTGTTTTGGTATGCAATTTCTAATCGAGTGGGGTCTGTAGGGGATGATGTCGTTGTGAGCATGTAGGTGTCAGCCCCAACCACAAGTGGCAGACCATTTCCTGCAAATACATTGTAGCTACCCTCGCCTTGTGAAACGACGGTTGTTTTAATTTGCTTACTTAGCTCTAGTACCAGTTGATCGCGTTGATCCATTAAATCATTAGGGGTGTTGCCAGTGGCACTAATTGCCTTGTCAATGACATCGTTTAAACTGGCAATCTGTTTAGCATAGGTGTTCACTAGACTGACACTAGAGGCCAATTGCGTGTTCAGGTCATTACGAATTTCATTCAGTCTGCCGCTGGTGCTTTGAAAACGATTAACTAGAGATTGTGCGTTAGACAACATTGCTTGTCGTGTCGGTGTGTCACTAGGATTAGCTGCCAAGTCTTGCACACTGGCAAAGAAATCATTCATCGCAGGGTTTAGCCCTGATGCAGCATCAGACAGCATGTTATTGATCGTGCTAAGTTGACCATTATAGGCATCAATACCGGCACTGACAGATTGACTATGGATAGCTTGCTTAGACAATATTTCGTTATATACGCGCGTCACGGCAGATACTTCAGCGCCTTGCCCTATATAACCATAGCCAAAATCTTGCGATTGGGCAGCAGATTGTACGACAACTTGACGTGAATAACCCGGCGTAGATGCGTTGGCAATATTGTGACCAGTCGTGCTGAGCCCAACTTGAGCTGCAGAAAGCGCACTTTTCCCAATACTCAGTATGTTAGAGGCCATGATGTTTACTCTTTAAAAATCCCATGTATAGCTTAAGTGACGGCATAAAAAGACAAAACTTTAATTTGCATTGTTAAATTAATTTAAGTAGCCGAAACTTTTTGAATCACACTGGCTAATTTACTGGCGTAGTTAGGGTCTGTTGCATAGCCAGCTTTTTGCATCGATTGTGCGTAGGCATTCACATCTTGCAGATTAGCCATGACATTCTCATAGCGCGGATTATTGCGCATCAAATTGGCAAAGTCTTTGAAGGAATCTGCATAGCTATCATAGGCACGGAATTTTTCGATACGTTTTTGTTTAACCCCATTAAAATATTCTGTGGTGGTAGCCTCCACCACTTTGCCATCCCAACTGTCATTGGCTTTAATGCCAAAAAGGTTGTTGCTAGGGGTGCCATCGGCTGCTTTTAATTCATGCTTACCCCAGCCACTTTCTAAAGCGGCTTGGCCTAACATTAAATGAGCAGGTACGCCAGTAGCTCGACTCGCTTCTTCAGCATGTTTAGCCATGCGGTTTTGAAATTCAGCGGCATTGCCACTGATGGATTTCGAATTTGAGATATTGCCTAAGCTCTTATTAACAGGGCTTAATTTTTGATCAGGATTCGGCTCAAATTTTTTAATGGTGTTATTTGAAAATGGATTGCTCATTAATGTTGAATTTGACTTTGGCGCTTCATCAGTCACGGCTTGTTCTAGTGCGTTAGTCGCAGGATAGCCATTTTTGCTCAACTGTTTTGCCAATACATCAGCAAGCCCTAGGCCTTTGGAGGATAGGTTGCTACTAAGTTGTTGATCAAGCATAGAGGTGAATGTGCGACTTTGCTCATTATCA
Organism: uncultured Pseudomonadota bacterium; assembly: GCA_903833595.1. Lineage (GTDB taxonomy): Bacteria > Pseudomonadota > Gammaproteobacteria > Burkholderiales > Methylophilaceae > Methylotenera. The sequence continues at coordinate 642 of CAILFU010000141.1, read as the reverse complement.
AAAGGACTATCTTGAGAAGCAGAGGCCTCACGCATACTTTTGAGCATCATGTTCATAAAGATTGCCTCAAATTGCTTGGCAACCCCTTTGATGGCTTCTGGCGAATTTTCTTTTGCTGCTTGTTTAAGATTGCTTAAACCATTGGCATCAAAAGCTAATTGACCAGATAAGTCTGCCCCGTTCACCATGTTAGATTACCTCTAAGTCAGCATGTAAAGAACCTGCTGCCTTCATCGCTTGTAATATGGCGAGTAAATCTTGTGGTGTAGCACCAATGGCATTCAGCGCTTTCACGACATCGGAAAGGTTGGCGCCGCTATTAAGTTTTAGCACTTTGCCAGACTCTTTTGTAATATCAATGCTTGAAACTGCTGTTGAAATTGTTTGACCACCTGAAAATGCGCCTGGTTGGCTAATGACAGGTGAGGTGTCGATGACCACAGCTAGATTGCCATGAGAAACAGCACAGCTATCAAGCGTAACCGCCTTGTTCATGACGACAGAACCCGTACGCGCATTAAGAATAATTTTTGCTGAGGTTGTGGCGCGGGTCACGTTAATTGTTTCCAATGCAGCTAGAAAACTAACCCGACTGACGTTTGCTGTTGGTTCTACTTTAATGACTCGGCCATTTTGGGCCAT
>CAILFU010000140.1 GCA_903833595.1 uncultured Pseudomonadota bacterium | reverse complement strand
GCACGCGGGTGTTGTATACCGACTCGCCAAGCTTGATCACCATGCTGGCCTATAGCAATAATATTGCCACCTATGTTAATCAGCGCATTTCTTACATGTTCTTTACGTAAATAACGAACTGCAAGGTCTAATGCATACCCCTTGGCATAGCCGCCTAAATCAAGCCTTACCGCTGGGTTGGTGCTATAAACCGTGTTATCTTTTAACACGATGTCTGACATCTTGGGATTGCCTTTTACAAGTGCAGCTATTTTATCGGCATCGATATTGACCGCGCTAAATTCATCACGTTGAAAACCCCAAGTGCTAATTAAATGCCCAATGGCAGGATTAAATAAGCCTTTTGATTTCACTGATAACGTAGTCGCATCTGCGAGCATGGCTGCCAAATCCGGGCTAACACTAATGGGATGGCCCTGCTCAAACGCCGCGTTAAGCTTTCCTAACTCACTAGGATTTCCTGCAGATATCGGCTTCCATGCATGTAAGCGATTATGTAAATTTTGAAAATCTTGCAATACTTGATTGGCAAGTAATCGAGCGCGTTCATCAGTTTCACCATAAATACTAATATCAACCAAAGTACCAAACACGTAGCTTTGACTATGGTAAAGCGGCTCTTTAAAACAACTGCTGAGTAAGAGCAAAAGTAAAATGACAAAGTAACGCATGAGATTCAACTGCTAATGTCGAGCTAAGGCATCCATAAATATCTGAGCAGGCTTGCAACTGGTTTGATTAGCAATTTCAACCATCCCCGTGGGACTGGTGACATTGATTTCAGTTAAACAATCGCCTATAACATCCAAGCCCACTAAAAATAAACCTTCTTGTTTCAGCACTTTACCAACGGTTTTAGCAATCTCTATATCTCGTGGACTTAATAATTGAGCTATCCCCGTTCCGCCAGCAGCCAAATTACCACGTGTTTCACCCGCTTTTGGAATTCGAGCAAGTGCATAAGGTAATGGCTCGCCATCAATCACGATAATGCGCTTATCCCCTTGTGCAATAGCAGATAAATAACGTTGCGCCATAACTGTGCGAGTACCAAAATGAGTAATAGTTTCTAATATGACACTAATGTTGGGGTCATTAAGCGTTAACCTAAAAATGCTGCTACCGCCCATGCCATCAAGCGGCTTAACGACTATATCTTGCTGTGTAGCCAAAAATGCACGAATAAAATCATTATTGGCTGTTACCAAAAATTCAGGGGCAAATTGTGGAAAACGGCTAACTGCAAGCTTTTCATTCCAACCGCGGACTGCACTTGGATTGTTGTAGATCTTAGCGCCTTGATTAGCTGCAATCTCAAGCAAGTAAGTGCTATAGAGATATTCATTATCAAATGGCGGGTCTTTACGCATAATCACTGCATCGAAATCTGCAGGCTTATATTCAATAGAATTCTCTAGCGAATAGCTGTGCTGGGTAAAAGTAAATTTCTTAGCATTGATTTTTGCCAGATCCCCACGCAAAAATAAGTCATGTTGCATACTGACAAATAGTTGGTGGCCCAGATTAGCGGCCTCTCGCATAATAGCCAGACTTGTATCTTTATAAGTCTTTAAGCTTTCAAGTGGGTCTAAAATAAAAACAAGTTTCATCAGTACCTTGCCTTTATTGATTAAGGGGATCTTGTTCTTGTAATTCTATAGCCGCAGCAAGTAGTGCCAAACGTGCCACTACGCCATAGGCATAAAAACGGTTTGGCGTAGCATCTGGCGAATCTGCACAGTCTGGAAGCGTACAGGGTTTTTCAAACGCCAATGGCACAAATTGCGAACCTGGGGCATTGAGATTTTCATCTACGCCTCGACCTGTGTGCACCCGGTAGAATCCACCAATGACAAAATGATCCATCATATAGACCACTGGCTCCGCAACTGCATCATTAATACTCTCAAAGGTATACACCCCCTCCTGAATAATCACTTCTGAAACTTGCAACCCTTCTTTTACAACAGACATTTTGTTGCGAGTCTTACGATTCAAATCACGTACATCATCGGGCGATTTTACCGTCATAATACCCATGCCATAGGTACCAGCATCCGCCTTTACAATGACAAAGGGCTCCTGTGTAACACCATATTGCGCATACTTCAATTTAATTTTTGCCAGTAATTGCTCTACTTTGAGCGCAAGACATTCTTCGCCAGTACGCGCATGAAAATCGATCTCACCACAGGTTTCAAAGTAGGGATTTATTAACCACTCATCAATACCAAGCAATGCAGAAAACTCACTCGCCACCCGATTATAGGCCGTAAAATGTTGGGATTTTCGTCGTGTACTCCAACCAGCATGTAGTGGTGGAATTAAATTTTGTTCAAGATTTTTAAGTATGTCTGGAATACCTGCAGACAAATCGTTATTAAGCAAAACCGCACAACTATCAAAATCACCTAAG
>CAILFU010000139.1 GCA_903833595.1 uncultured Pseudomonadota bacterium | reverse complement strand
CTCCCGTGGCAAAAAATTACCTATATTAACGGTAGAGCTAAATACCCTTGTAAAGTCTGCATCAACGCCATAAATGGTGGTGCGCCTTAAACGGCCATTCGCCTCCACCTCAGAATTTCCCCAAACCGTTGGGGTAGAGCCGGTCACATGCGATAATTTTTTTAGCGACGCTGCGTCTTCTAGCGTGAGCAATCTCGCGGTAGTGGGAATGCCAGAAGGTGGCTGACCGCCAGTTTTTACCTTACCCGGAGAAACGCCTATGACATTAGTGCCAAATTGCGTGAATTCTGCCAACACAAATCGATGCACACCCTCGCCAATCGAGGTTAATAAAATGACTGCTGCGATACCCACAGCAATACCAAGTAATGTAAGAAAGCTACGCATACGGTGTGAGGTCATCGCTTGTAATGCAAAACGTGTAGAGTCAACAATAAGCATCAAATTGTTACCGTTTAGACAGCGCTTCTATCGGATCAAGTTGAGCAGCACGACGTGCTGGCATTACACCAAAAATTAGCCCCGAGGCTAATGAGGTGCCTAATCCAGCCAACACAGCCCATAGCGGTGGATAGGCTGGAAAAGTAGGATAAAGGTAACGCAATAATGCCGCCCCTAAATAGCCTAAACCTAGTCCCAGTAAACCACCGCTAAGTGACAACAACATGGCTTCTGCCATGAATAACTCTCTTACGGCTGAAGATGTTGCCCCCAAAGCTTTCAGTAAGCCAATTTCAGCCGTGCGCTGTGCTACCGACACCAGCATCACATTCATCACCAAAACACCTGCTACAGCAAGACTAATCGCAGCAATACCTGCGACGCCAAGTGTGAGCACCCCCAGAATTTTATCAAAAGTTTTGAGGACGGCATCTTGCGTAATGACCGTCACATCTTCCTCGCCCTCGTGTCGTTGAGTAATCAACTTAAGAACACTTGCTTTCACTTCGCCGATTTGTTCGCGACTACGCGCCTCAACCAAAATGCGGAACAAGGTGTTGGTATTAAGCATGGCTTGTGCGATTGAAATTGGCACTATCAGTAATTCATCAGTCGTCATACCCATGCCCTGCCCACCTTCACTGAGCACACCCACTACACGTAAGCGCCTATCGCCAATGCGTACTGTTTTACCTAGTGGATTTTCTAGACCGAAAATCTCTCGACGTATACCCGCCCCTAATACCACCTCAGCGGCGCCATTACCTAAATCATCTTTAGAAAGAAATCGACCTAATGCTAATTTTTGCTGACGCACATGAATGTATTCGTCACTAGTACCCAGCAACATCGCTTCGCGCAATTTGCCAGCCGCATTAATTTCAGAGGTAGCAATCAGAATGGGCGCAATACGGGCAACACCAGGCAATCGGAGTATGGCTATGGCATCATTCACGGTTAAATCTCTAGGCGTACTAGTAATCAGGTTAGCAGGATTAAAACCGCGCGTTTCTGATCGTCCAGGCAACACAATGACCAAATTACTGCCTATGGCAGAAAATTCACCTACCACGTAGCGACGTGCACCATCCCCTAGTGCAGTTAAAATCACGACAGCGGCCACACCAATTGACATCGCCAGCATCAGCAAACCCGTTCGTAATGGAGTTCCCGTTGCGGCGTCACTTGCATAGCGTAATGTGTCAGTGAACTTCATGATTTAAGATGTGCTAAGAAGCCTGAGTAACGTCACTCACAATACTACCGTCTTCCATTCTAATCTGCCGCCTTGCGCGGGCCCCTAGCACTGGATCATGCGTCACCACGATGAGGGTCATGCCTTGTGCATTGAGCGCTTCAAGCAAACGGATGACTTCTTCGCCAGTAACGCGATCAAGATTACCCGTCGGTTCATCTGCCAACAGCACTGCCGGACGTTGCACGGTAGCTCGTGCAATGGCGACGCGCTGGCGTTGTCCACCTGACAGTTCATTTGGACGATGCTGTGCACGATCAGTTAACCCGTATTCTTTAAGCGCTTGTACCACACGCTTATTGCGTTCAGCGGCAGGTATGCCGGACAAAGTGAGTGGCAACTCAATATTTGCTGCGGCAGTCAAACGAGGCACAAGATGAAAGCTCTGGAAAATAAAACCAATACGCTCACTACGCACTTTTGCTAACTCATTTTGATCAAGTGTCGTCACATCACGACCTTCTAGATTATATGCGCCAGCATCGGCACGATCTAACAGTCCAATCAAATTAAGTAAGGTAGATTTTCCTGAACCAGATGGGCCCATCACCGCAATATATTCACCGGGTAAAATGGCTAAATTAACATCTCGCAAAGCATGCACTTTGCTATCGCCAAGCGTAAAAGTACGCTCTATTGAATTAAGTTGAATAAGACTTTCAACAGACATATTTACTTAGTCTTGTTTGTTCGAGGCAAATTTTCAGGTTTTACCAAAGCGCCCGCCTTCACACCTTCACGCTCCAACGATGCAACGACAAAATCACCCTGCTTTAAGCCATCGAGTACTTCCGTGTATTCCCAGTTGGTAATCCCTAACTTAATTACGCGTTGCTCTAGTTTTTTAGTTTCAGGCAGATAAATCAGTACTTTATTACCTTCCTGCAAGGAAGAAGTGGGCACCCGCAATACGTTATCGTGGCTAGCTAAGACAATTTCCACATCAGCACTGTACCCTACCAATAACTGTGGGCTATTAGCAGTGTTCCCGCTAAAATCGTCTAGTGCTACTTCCACATCTACTGTACGTGCTTGCTTCTCAACAGCAAGCACATAAGGGGCAACGCGTTTTACATGCCCGGCCAGTTGCTTGCCTGGTAATGCGTCTAATGAAACACGCGCAAGCTGACCAACGCGTATTTTAGGTGCATCTACTTCATCCATAGGCGCTTCAATATATAGACAAGTATCATCAATCAAATCAATCGCAGGCGGCATAGCTACGCCTGGTGGCGAGGGTGTGGTGTATTCACCCAGTTCACCCACAATATCTGCGACGATGCCGTCAAATGGCGCAATTAACACCGTCCGATTTTGTTCCACTTTAGTCACATTCACTCGTGCTTGTGCTTGCGCAACATCGGCACGCGCACCTTCACAAGCCGCTCGCCTCGCTTGCGCCTCATAACGGACCTTTTCTTCCGCACCTTCTGAAACAAAGCCGCGCGCGCGCAACTTGACTGTACGGGCAGCTTCACGAATCGCATTATCGGCTATCGCGCATATTTCAACGATACGCTGCTGACTACTTGCTACTTGCGTTTGCGCTAAGTGGCTTTGCGCTTGTTGATCATCATTCCACAACTTCAGTAACACTTGCCCTTTTTTAACATGATCACCTTTTTTAACACCTAAATAGGCAATACGTCCGCCACTAATAGGTGAAAGTTTAGTCCGCTGACAAGCCTCAACACTTCCTGCACGTGTATTGGCAACGCTAGATTCAACCTTACCATGAGTAACCTCTACCAATATGACGGCAATAGGCTGCGGGCGATTAAACCACCAAAGTGCTACGGCTATAGATAAAATAAGGGGAAGAATAATGAAAATACGGCGCATAAAATCAAATGTATGATGTAATGCCTTATAGCCTAATACATTCGCTATGATTACTCAAGGATTGGATTTAGTAAAACGATATGGATACTCTTAGTCACGCACTTTGGGGCTACGGCCTTTTTGGCTACCGTCGCCATACTTGGTTAGCACTCCTTTTCGGTGCTTTGCCTGACTTATGCTCATTCGGCGCTTATCTTGTATTGCGTGTCATTGATGGCAGCTATCAAGTCGGCCCTCCGCCCTTAGCTGGCATGCCAAGCTGGTTATTTATTTCTTACGATATTTGGCATAGCTTTGTGATTTGCCTACCCATTATTGGGCTAGTCGCCCTATGGCGACGTGATATTGCATTCGCCATGCTAGGCTGGCCATTTCACATTGTGCTGGACTTCCCCTTCCATAGCTTAAGGTATTTTCCAACTCCTATATTCTGGCCAATTTCAGATTTCACTATCGATGGCATCCCATGGTCTAACCCAAAAATTTGGCTACCTAACGTCGCTGGTTTGATTGTTTTATTGGCGTATCGCCATCGGCAGAAAAAAAGGGAATCTAGGTTTTTTCGTGATTGATTGAAGGATTGCTAAACACTGTATTTACCAGATTTACATTAACGCGCCATATACTTCAAATGACTAATGCAGCCGGCATGGCAGTCTGATGCACCAAATCTAGGGAACAAGGTCGCCCCCAAAGTTTTCTGATTAATTTCGCACTCAGCCTCAGCAAAGCGTTCTACCTTAGTGATAGACGCATAAGTTGAATTTAATAAATAATCAATGTGCCATCTTAACTTTTTATCTTCAGCTAAATGGCGGGCAATCCGCGCCTCAATATTTCGTTTCGCACTGCCCGTGTAAATGTAATGTCCAGCAGGAAAATCGAATGACCCAAGCTTACCAATTGCTAATGTTACCGGTTGCTGCACGTCTATCAACAATTGGTAAGTGACAAAATTGCTCATATGTAAGATAAGGCGAAACTTATTGCCTAGAACGTAGGCGGCTTATTTCTGCCAAGCATCTCGCAATGTAACTGTACGATTAAACACCGGCTTACCAGCTACACTGTCTTTCCTATCTGCCACAAAGTAACCATGTCGCTCAAATTGAAAATTATCTTCTGCTTTTGCATCTTTTAAAGTTGGTTCTAACTGTGCAGTGATGAGCGTGACTGAGTTTGGGTTAATGTCACTTAAGAAATCTCTATCGCCCTCGCCCGGATGTGCTTCCTTGAATAATCTATCATACAAGCGCACTTCACATTCATAGGCATGTTGAACAGAGACCCAGTGAATGTTGCCTTTTACTTTAACGCTATCTGAGCCTGGTGTACCTGATTTGGTATCAGGTAAATATTCACAATGCACGATGGTCACTTTGCCAGTCGCATCTTTTTCACAGCCTGTACATTTCACTACATAGCCATAACGTAAACGCACTAAGCCATCAGGGACTAATCTAAAGAATCCTTTGCTAGGTTCTTCCATAAAGTCTTCGCGCTCTATCCATAGCTCACGAGTGAGTGGCACCAAGCGCTTACCTAACTCTGGCTTCAATGGATGGTTGGGTGCGAAACAGTCTTCTACTTGATTGGCGGGATAGTTATCAATCACCAATTTAACGGGATCTAATACAGCAATACGGCGTTCGGCTGACTCGTTAAGCCCCTCACGCATACAGTCTTCAAGTATGGTGTATTCAATCCATGAATCAGCTTTAGATACGCCAATTCTATCGGTAAACAATCTAAAACCTGCTGCCGTATAACCACGACGGCGTGCGCCAGCCAAAGTTGGTAAGCGAGGATCATCCCAGCCTGATAGATGTTTTTCTTCTACCAATTGAATCAGTTTGCGTTTTGATAACACCACATAAGTTAAGTTTAAGCGGGCAAATTCATATTGTTTAGGCAAAGGCTGTGCTAACAAGCCTGCTTCAGCTAAACGTGCTAATAGCCAATCATAAAATGGGCGTTGATCTTCAAATTCCAACGTACAAATAGAATGTGTTACTTGCTCTAGCGCATCTTCAATCGGATGTGCAAACGTATACATTGGGTAAATACACCACTTGTCACCCGTATTATGATGATGCGCACGACGTACACGGTAAATGGCGGGGTCGCGTAAATTGATATTGGCTGAGGCCATGTCAATTTTTGCGCGTAATACTAGGCTACCATCTGCATGTGAACCATCGCGCATTTCACGGAATAAGCGCATATTTTCAGCCACAGTACGATCACGCCATGGTGAATTTTTTCCCGCTTCCGTCAAAGTGCCACGTGTAATGCGCATCTCTTCAGCCGTTTGGCTATCTACATAAGCATGACCATGTTCAATCAAACTCTCAGCGGCGCTATACATAAAATCAAAATAATTACTGGCAAAATATAAATTGCTCTCGTTATTATTTTGCCAACCAAAACCTAACCACTTCACCGCATCAGTAATACTGTCGACGTATTCTTGGCTTTCTTTTTCTGGGTTAGTGTCATCGAAACGCAAATGACAAACACCTGCGTAATCACGCGCCAAGCCAAAATTCAAAAAGATAGATTTGGCATGGCCAATATGTAAATAGCCATTGGGCTCAGGGGGGAACCGTGTACGAATTTTTGCAACATCAGGCTGACCATCCGCATGGTGCGCCGCATCACCTGGGCTACCTGCCCATTTACGTGATTGATAAACGCCTTGCTCAAGGTCTTTATCAACAATTGCACGAATAAAATTAGAGCCTAGGGGGGTGGGTATTTTTTCAGATGCCATAATGGACTTAAAAGTTAATTCAAAATAATTTGCTTATTTTACACTGTTGAAGCCAGGCTTGCTTTAACTTGATTTAACTAACTTTACTTTAAATTAAATTACATTAATTAGCCCTGTGCTAAACTTCATTTTGTCATGAACACACTTACTTTTCCTATATTACGGTTACTCACAGACGGAAAATTTCACTCCGGGGAAGATATTGCTCAGCAACTAAAAGTGTCGCGCGCTACGGTTTGGAACGCCCTACAAGCTGCCGAAAAACTAGGTGTTGAGATTTTTTCAGTACGCGGGCGAGGTTATAAACTGCCGCAAGCAGTTACGCTATTAGATGAACAGGCTGTATTAAACGCTATAGGTGAGCATCGCGCATGGTTTAATTTAGAGATTCATGATCATCTAGAGTCTACTAATAGTTATATGATGAAAAAATTAAGCAGCGGGCAATCACATGCCAGTTGTGTTGCCGCCAACTTACAATCCAACGGTCGTGGTAGACGTGGGCGTAGCTGGCAAGCAGGCTTAGGTGCCAGCTTAACTTTCTCTTTGCTGTGGCGATTTCAATGTGGTGCTTCGGCATTATCTGGCTTGAGCTTAGCCGTAGGCGTTGCACTCATTCGCGCTTTGCATAGTTTTGGAATCGACCAAGCGCAACTCAAATGGCCCAATGACGTTTTGATTGTAACTAACAATCAACCTCCTGAAAAATTAGCAGGTATTTTGATTGAGTTACAAGGTGACATGGAAGGCCCTAGTGCTGCCGTGATTGGTGTTGGCATTAATCTGAATTTGCCAACAAAAATCAAAGAGCGAATTGACCAACCCGCAACTGATATTGCCAGTGTTGTAACAAGCAACATTAACCCCAACGAGTTACTCGGCGTAATACTTAAAAATTTGGCTGATGTATTAAGTCACTTTGAGCAACAAGGCTTTACCAGCCTGCGTGATGAATGGACAAAACATCACGCCTACCACCAACAACCCGTCAAAATGCTACACCCTGATGGTAGAGAGACTTTTGGCACCGTTAATGGGGTGGCAGACGATGGCATTTTACTCATCAATACCGCCTTAGGTGAACAACGTTTTTCATCTGGTGAGATTAGCCTGCGGGCCCTAGAATTATGATAGATTCCTCATTGAAAGTTAATTTATTAGCAATTGATATAGGTAATACTAGAATCAAATGGGGTTTATTTGATGCTAATGGTGTGTTGCTTAAGAATGGTTACTGCCTAAATACATCTTTAGCAACACTAGATTTACCTGCTGCCGATCATGTACAAATTTCAAATGTAGCTGGAAATGCCATTAAATCCCAACTTGAAATACACCTAACACGATATTCGAATGTACATTGGCTTAAATCTACATCACAAATATGCGGCGTTTTTAATCGCTATACAAACCCAGAAACTTTAGGTTGCGACCGCTGGGCTGCACTCATCGCAGCTTGGGAGATTAAACAAGCCCCCTGCGTAGTTGTTAATGCGGGAACGGCAGTGACTATCGATGCGCTGAGT
>CAILFU010000138.1 GCA_903833595.1 uncultured Pseudomonadota bacterium | reverse complement strand
TGAAAACTTAGCTGCCGGTATTTTAAAGCTATCGGGTTGGCAAGTGGGACAACCTTTATTAGATCCGATGTGTGGCAGTGGCACCTTTTTATTAGAAGCTGCCATGGTGGCGTTAGATATAGCCCCTGGCCACAAAAGAAGTTTTGGCTTTGAAGTGCTCAAAAACTTTGAATCGCATGTTTGGCAAAAGCTGAAAAGCCAAGCATCTGCTAAAGTTAAAGCGGTGTCTTTTCAAAAAATATATGGCTCAGATGTTGATTTGCGCGCAGTACGTATTGCCAAGAAGAACTTGGAAGAGGCCGGATTATTAGCGGCCGTGCAGCTTTCACAGGTAGATATTGTGAATGTCATTCCGCCGGCTGATCATGGCGTGCTCGTAGCAAACCCACCCTATGGCGTGCGTATTGGTGAGGGTGATGATTTAGCCTTGCTTTATCCAAAGTTGGGTGAAGCGCTAAAACGTAAGTTTGCTGGTTGGAATACTTACTTTTTAACCAATGATTTAACCATGCCAAAATTAATGCGACTCACGCCAAGTAAGCGCACGCCGCTTTATAATGGCTCATTAGAATGCCGCCTGTTTGAAATTAAAATGGTGGCGGGTAGTAATCGAAAGTAACCCATGACAGACTCATTAAATGAATTAAAGCAAAAGTTACAACAGTTTGTTGATGAGCGCGATTGGGCGCAATTTCACTCACCAAAAAATTTAAGCATGGCCATGATTGTTGAGGCGGCTGAGTTGGTAGAGCATTTTCAGTGGAACACCGAAGCGGAAAGTTATCAATTATCTGCAGAAAAACGTGAGCAGGTAGGCCATGAACTTGCTGATACCTTTGTTTACCTGTTAAGAATTGCCCAAGTGTTAGATATTGATTTGATTGAAGTGGCGAATGCTAAAATTGCCCTCAATGCGAAAAAATACCCAGTAGATAAGGCGCGCGGTAGCAACGCCAAATATACTGAGTATTTGTAACTTCGAATCGTTATTTCAACGCGGCTAATGCTGCGTCATAGTTAGGTTCAGTGGTAATTTCTGCAACTAACTCACTATGTAAAACCTTGTTATGCTCATCCAAAACAATCACAGCACGCGTTGTTAAGCCAGCTAAGCTACTATTTTTAATGGCGACGCCATAGCTATCGGCAAAAGCCGCGATATTGCGAAATGCAGAGAGCGTTGCAACATTCTCTATGCCTTCTGCAGCACAAAAACGATTTTGCGCAAAAGGTAAATCTGCTGAAATACACAATACAACCGTATTGTTGAGGCTGGCCGCACTTTGGTTGAATGTGCGTACAGAGGTCGCGCAGGTCGGTGTGTCGATACTAGGAAAAATATTTAATACTTTGCGCTTGCCGGCAAAGTTTTCTAAGGTGACATCTGCCCTAGCTTTGTCAGCAAGAGAAAAATTAGGTGCAGTTTGACCTTTTTGTGGAAAAGTTCCACCAATTTCAACGGGGCCACCTTTAAGCGTAACTGGATTAGACATGATGTTTTCCTTTTTTGTTGTAGTAGAGTATCAGGCAAAATATTAATTCATTGCGCGATTATCGCCGGGTAAATTTTTTATAATTATCGTTTGGCTTAACCAGTTTTTAGTATGCTGTATTTTTGTGATATTTTCAAACAAACCTTAAGTTAAAGATTTATAGTAATCGTAGATTATGTCTAAGTTTTGTTCTCCAAAGTTCCCCCCGATAAGGTAAAATTTACTTTATGTTGCAAACTAGCCCATCACTACAAAATACACCTACATTTGTTCACTTGCGTTGCCATAGTGAGTACTCCATTGTAGATGGCATTGTGCGTATTGATGACTATGTGCAACGGGCATTGAGCGACAATATGCCTGCTTTGGCGCTAACCGATTTAAGTAATTTATTTGGCGCAATAAAATTTTATAAAGCGGCACGGGCCAAAGGATTAAAACCCATTATTGGCTGTGATATTTGGCTGGAAAACACGGCGAATCGCGACCAACCCACACGTCTTTTATTATTATGTCAGTCGCAAGCGGGCTATTTGTTGTTATGCCAATTAATCAGTCGCGCCTATTTGACGAATCAGCACCGTGGACGTGCCGAATTTAAGCGTGAATGGTTTGAAGAATGTGGTACAGAAGGCTTGATTATGCTTTCTGGGGCTATGGCCGGTGATGTTGGGATGGCTTGCCTACAAGGTAACTTAAGCTTAGCCAGTGATTTAGCAGGCAAGTGGCAGACTTTATTTCCAGATCGTTTTTATTTAGAAGTGCAACGTATAACGAGCACGGCAAATCATCAAAAATCTCAGCAAGAAGACTATATTCAGCACGTGCGTACTTTAGCCAATACACTGAATTTACCCATCGTTGCCACCCATCCCATCCAATTTATTACGCCTGATGATTTTAGAGCGCATGAAGCGCGCACCTGTATTTCTGAAGGCTACGTGTTGGCAGATACGCGTCGCCCTAAGCATTTTACTGAAGAGCAGTATTTTAAAACGCAGGCTAATTTAGCCGATTTGTTTGCCGATATGCCTGAAGCATTGGTCAATAGTGTTGAAATAGCCAAACGCTGTAACTTAACCTTGGTGCTGGGTAAAAATTATCTGCCTAATTTCCCTACCCCTAATAACGAAAGTTTGAACGAGTATTTAATTGCAGAAGCGCGCAAAGGCTTAGTGCTTCGTTTAAACGTGCTCTATCCAGATGAAGCGATACGTGAAGCTAAAAGGCCAGACTATGATGCACGTTTAGATTTTGAAACCAATGTCATTAATCAAATGGGCTTTGCCGGCTATTTTTTGATTGTGGCCGACTTCATTAATTGGGCTAAAAATAACGGGGTACCGGTTGGCCCTGGACGTGGCTCTGGTGCAGGCTCGGTCGTGGCCTATAGCTTAGGCATTACAGATTTAGACCCTTTAGAATACAACTTATTATTTGAGCGATTTTTAAACCCAGATCGCGTGTCTATGCCTGACTTTGATATCGACTTTTGCCAAGAAGGGCGAGACCGAGTCATTGATTACGTTAAGCAGAAATACGGCTTAGATGCAGTTTCACAAATTGCCACCTTCGGTACTATGGCGGCTAAAGCCGTGATTCGCGATGTTGGT